>CAZDYX010000406.1:0-3540 GCA_964509775.1 uncultured Desulfobulbia bacterium
CTTTGTGTGATCTCGCATGGTTATTCCCTCCTATCCACCTAAACAGCTACAGACTATCCACCTGAGTAGCTACAAATAATCTACCATATCCCGGTAAAGTTGTTGATGGGATTTTTTTTAATATTCATGCATGATTACTGACGGCGTCCGCGGCATAAAGCGCCGCACCGAGGGCACCGGTCATCTCCGGCGAGGTGGCCACATGAAGTTTTTTCCCCAGGGACTGCTCGAGTTTTTCCTTTAGGGCAATATTGTAAGCGCATCCCCCTGCAAACACGATATCCTCTTCCAAGGGGAGGCGTTTCGCCATGGCTGCCACCCGGCTGGCCACGGAATGATGGATGGCGGCCGCAATCTCTTGCCGGTTGACTCCTCGGCTGATGAGCGATACGACCTCTGACTCGGCAAAGACCGTGCACATGTTGCTCAACTGGATCTCCTTTTCTCCGTTAAAGGGTAGGGCGCCGAAGTCCTCGATTGAAAAGCCGAGGGTACGGGCCATAATCTCTAAAAAACGACCGGTGCCGGCGGCGCAGCGGTCGTTCATCTCAAACTTTGTCACCTGTCCGGCCTCATTGAGGCTGATGACCTTGGTGTCCTGGCCGCCGATGTCGATGATGGCGCGACAACGACAAAAAAGTGCCCGGGCTCCCCTGGCAAAGGCCTTGATCTCGGTGATGGTCCGGATATCACCATGCACCTCCAGGAGATGGCGGCCATAGCCGGTGGCGATGATCCGGTCGGCCGGGTTTTGCTGCAGAAGCGCCCGGCACTGCTCCAGGGGATTGAAAGTCGTCTCCGCACCGTGGTAAAGGAGAGCCGCGCCGTCCTTTACCACGGCAAACTTGATTCGGCGTGAGCCGATATCGATGCCGGCGGTCCGCATTTTATTTCACCATTTCCAGAAAGGCCTCGATTCTGGTCTTGAGTTGACCAAAGTCTTCCATGCCATAGTCTGTTTCGAGACGCAGAAAGGGAACATGGTCCAGGGCCTTTTCCACCTTGTAGGCCTCCATCATGTATGGAGTGCAGAACTGCAAGGCGTAATGGACCACGCCGTCGGCATGGAGGGCCTGGGCCATCGTGCGGATGTGAGTGAGCCGCTCAAGGTTGGGGGTGAAGCAGGCGCAGTCGATCTCAAGGTAACGATCGGCCAAGTTGCGCAGCCCCTCATCCACGGTGGAAAAGTCGTCATTGGTAAGATCGCGGAAATTCCGTTCGCCCACGCATGATTCCTCGCCTACCACCACTGCCCCGCTTCCCTCGATGATGGCATGCACCTTCCAGTTGGGGATCGCCATGGGGGAGCCGGAGAGGAGTAACCGGGCCGCGCCTTTCGGGGCCACGCCGTTACCCTGACGTACCCTTTCTTCCAGTTCGTCGCAGAGCTTGTTCGTCATCTGGGTTAAACGGACCGGATCGTCGTAAAACGAAACCTGGTTGACAAGCAGGGCGTCAAGCCCGGAGATCGGGGCCGGGTCCGCCGTCCGCAGGGAGCTCAGGCGTTGTAAGGCCCGGCGCTTGGCATTGACCAGGTCAGTTCCTTTTTTCAGGTCCTCTACGGTGATGGTTTTTCCGGTGAGTTCTTCCATCTTGTTCTTGAAACGTCTGACCTCGCTTTCCCAGAGCTTGCGGCTTTCAACGGTCTTCATGTGCGGAATCTCCATGACATAGACCTTGCCCGTGATCTCGTCAAAGATCTCGTAGGCCTTTTTCTTGCCGTCGCAGGTGGTCTCCCCAACGATGAGGTCGGTCACTTGTACATAGGGACATAACCCCGCCAGCTTGAACCCCATGAAGGCCTTGATAAGGGCACAGGTGTTTCGGGGGATATATCTCTCCGCCGCATCCGAGCCCACCTCGGCCCCGGCGCAGAGCCCGATGCAGACCCCATCGGCGGCAAGCACGATCTCCTCCGGGACATAGACGCAAAAGGTCCCCACAACCTTTTTTCCTGCCTGCTGGGCCTCATAAATCTCCTCAATGCGAAAACCGTGTATCTCGGAGATGACATAGTCGAAATATTCCATCCCCTTCGGCCTTGCCGGTTGGGAAAGGTAGATCTTCTTGTAAGCATCCGAAAGCACCCCCAGAAGTCCGGCGTGATTTTCCAGATTCAGGCCCAACTCCTGCCACAATGCGGTGTATCTACTCTCCATTTGTTTTCTCCCTAATTGTTTGCGTTGGATAGCTTTGGTCAGATGTTTGCAGATAGAAAAATATTGTTGCAAATTATAGGGGTTAGGGGCTCTAGTCCAATCGATAATCCCAATGAAAACGATACGGTGTATCACTTTTATTGATAGCATGAAACAACGCCCAACATTATCGCTATCTTTCTTTCTGCCGATAGGTCCAGTTCTGAATTCCGGTACCCAAAAAGTCATGGCCGAGATTTTGGGGCATCACGATAACGGCACGATCTACAACGCCGATTACCTTTTCCGCCCGTCCTGGCTCTATGTGGGTGAAGACCCAATCTCGGGCAGGTTACGCCGCTCGGCGGGTCCCGCTGGCCCCGATAGCCTCTGCTCGGTCAAATCCGGAGAAACTCAGAAAAATCGGTTGACACGCACGCCGAATTTCATATAATGTATGCCAGTTTGGTCTGATTGGGCCGGATGGAAGCCAATGGGGCTACCCAGGATGGGTCCGATTCGTTAAACCGGAAGGCTGAGGACGTTCAGAAATGGGACGAGACCCTGTGCGACAGGAGTCAGTGATGGAAGATCGATCTACCTATGCGTGGCCGCACGCAGACAGGTGGCTCTCCGTAGATGAGATAGCGGCCTATCTTGGCATTAAGCGGGATACGGTCTATAAGTGGATTTCTGAAAAGCAAATGCCGGCGCACCGAATGGGTCGTCTGTGGAAGTTCCGCAAGGAAGAAGTGGACGAGTGGGTGAAGTCGGGGGGAGCCGGTGATAACGAAAAACGCAAAGAGGACACCCCGGCATGACGATCAGCGCGAAGGATCTGTCCGCCCTCTTGACCCAGGGCGAAGGCGAGACCATAGAGTTCAAACGCTCAACGGGTGAGCTGAAAGAGGCCATGCGGACGCTCTGCGCCTTCCTCAACGGCATTGGGGGAACGGTTCTCTTCGGCATCCGGCCGGACGGCACAGTCGGTGGGCAAGAGGTCTCCGATCGGACACTCCGCGACATCGCGCAGGCCGCTGACTGCTTCGAGCCACCCACCCATGTCTCCATCCATCGTATTAAGGTCGATGCAGGCCGCGATGTTATCGTCGTGGCCGTCGAGAGCGGGCGGGAGATGTGTCCCTTTGTCTATGAAGGGCACGCCTACGAGCGCGTAAGCAGCACGACGCGCCGGATGCCTCAGGCCAAGTACGAGCGTTTGCTCGTTGAGCGAGGCCACGCCAAACGCCGCTGGGAGAACCTTCCGGCCGAAGGACTCACACTGAAAGACCTGGACCGCAAGGAAATACTGCGGACGCGCGAGCTTGCCATTCAGCAAAATCGGATTTCCCCGGATACGAGCCGCGACATCGGCGAAGTTCTCGACCGGCTGGGACTGCGG
>CAZDYX010000407.1:0-3537 GCA_964509775.1 uncultured Desulfobulbia bacterium
GGACGGGACTTTAACCCGCAAGATGAACAGCTGTTACTGCGAACGGACGGGTATGCAATTATAACTTTCTGCCGGTGGATGATAAAAGATAAAGAAGAGAACAGGGGTCGCATCTTAAATATAGGAGGAGAAAATGGGTCGCATCTTAAATTTAAATTATAGGAATGTCTTGGTATCCTGGGGTCAGACCTAATCAACTCATTGGCAGGAGAACCGGGGTCGCATCTTAAATATAAGGTTCTTCTCCGAATCAGTTGTAGCAAGCCTGGAAGATTTTCAGGGTAAAGTAGCGCAAATCGTGATAGCCGTATGCTTTTCTTTTGATGACCTTGATCTTGTTGTTGACCCCTTCCAGTTTACCGGTGTGGTTGGTATCCTGGGGTCAGACCTAATCAACTCATTGAATTTTAGAAATTAACGCTCCCAAAATAGGTGTTTTCTGAGCCCATATCCTCTTTTTCAGCCCCGAAAAAAGGACTATAGAAAGCAGTGTCTCCCCGAACCCGGAATCTATCCCCCACTCCTACGACTTCTCCCCCTTTGGCGCGAAAACCCAAGCGTTCTTTAACGCGCTCAACGAATTCCTTGCTACCCACCGGGTGAAATCGAAAAAAGGCGATGGGCTATGGGCTATGAAAGAATTGGGGCCGGGTTACGGCGGCTTCTTGCCTACGCCGCCTCGCTTCGCTCCCGCACCTCACTCTCAACAGCTGCTCCAATCTCACGCTGAACGATCTTTAAATCGTATGCGGTTTGTAGGTTGAGCCAAAAATCCGGGGTCGTACCGAAATACCGGGCCAACCGCAAGGCCGTTGCCGGCGTAATCGACCGCCTTTCGCGTACGATGTCATTAATCCGAGGCGCAGGCACCTTTAGCTCCATGGCCAGGGCATGAGCGCTCATATTCAGAGGCCGCAGAAACTCTTCACGCAAAATTTCCCCTGGATGAATGGGTCTCATTAGGTTCTTCGGTTTCATGATCACCCCCTCAATGATAGTCCACAATCTCAACATCAAAAACATCACCTCGGTCATACCGAAAACAGATACGCCACTGGTCGTTGATTCGAATACTCCAAACCCCTTTGCGGTCTCCCTTTGGTCCCTCCAGACGATTTCCCGGGGGGGATTTCAAATCACCAATTTCCTTAGCAGAATCAAGCATCTGCAGTTTACGCTGGGCCACCGTGGCAATGGATCGAAAGCGCTTCGGTTTTTGACCCTCAAACAGCGCCAGAGTCTCCTTACATCGAAAGCCTTTGATCATACCGTTTAGTATATAACTCCAGGCGTTATATGTCAAACGTTATAAAGGGGTTTATAGAACAAATAGAATAACAGGCGATGGGCGATAAAAGAATTGGCGATGGGAAAAAACAAATAAAGAATAGGCGATGGGCGATGGGCTATAGGCTATGGGCAAAAGAAAAAAGATGAAAAATGGCGATGGGCGATAAAATGATTGTTGTATTGGCCCGATTGGTTTGATTGGTTGTGGAGAGGAACTATGCCTTGGGTATTTCGGATAATTCGGGTCGGACCACGGCAACTCCTTTTTACCCCTTTAAATCACTTGAAAATTAGCCCTGTTTTTCGCCCCACAACGCGTTTTTTTTGGAGGTAACATGGGGTGTTTAGGGAGAAAATGAAAGGGTTGGATCGTTTGGATCGTTCTAGTCTACTGCACACAGATCCGGGTTCTCATCTATCTCCAGGCGGCCCATTTTGCAGGTCGGACATCGCGCAAATACGTTTTCAGCTCCAAAATTGGCGGCAACATCGACAGGCACTAATGCATCGCTCCTACAATGATAGCACCTATCAAGATGGGCTTGATACAGGCCTGCACATCTGCCGCACAGGTTTATGATGGTCGAATTGCTGGGATAGAGAGCTGCGCACTTGCTGCACTTCAGCCAGGGAGCCGGGGCGATTTGCAGCAAGTAATCCTTGTATGTGCGCGTATTTGCCGGGAGTTCACTCTGTTGTTTTGTCAATTCATTTAGAAAATGCTCCAGTTTGGGAGCCTCGGCCTTGAATTCTGGACGAGACAGCAAATCCAGGCATGCCTGCCTGCATCCCGCAACATCACCCTTTGCATACAGCAGCTGCACCAAATTCAAATCTGCCAGTCGGTAGGCCGGATTCACCTCCAGGGCACCAGAAAAAAACCGCCGCGCAGAATCCCAGCATCCGAGGTTTTTGAACACATATCCCAAGTCATTCAGAAAAACTTCATCTTTTTTCAGATCCGCCAAGGCAGCCAGCATGTGATTACGTGCCGACAGGTAGTCTCCCTTGTCATCGAGCCAGACACCGATGACGTAATGGGCACGGCAGATCCGGTTCTCCAGATTTGAAAGCTGCACCACGCCAGCCTGTCGACCCACCAGGGACACTACATTGTCGGCCACCTTTAGTCTGGGCTCAGCCGCACGGACTTCCTCGAAAAGATCCAATGCAAACCCGAATGCTTTTTCTCTTTCCCCGGCGTTGAAGCTGAGCTGCATGGCCAGCGCGATAAATTCCGACCGATCCTCGTTGGACGGAATGCCGGCAATGGCTGCCGGAAGCAGGCGGAGCGCTTCTTCAGCCTGCCCGTCTTTTATCAGAGAACTAATTCTGCCAGCCCAAGCGCGCCGGATAAATGGGAATTTACCTGTCACCCGGCTCAATATTTCAGCGGCTTCCCCTGCCCTGCCCTGCGAGTGAAGTTCAAAAGCCTTTTTCGTCTTCCTGGACACGGCCTCTTTTTCGGACGGGCTCATGCAAGGACCATCGTAATTGAAAAAAGGGCTGAATTTGTCCGGATCGAGGTCTCCATCCTGGGCATCGATATAGCCGACCGCATCAAAATCATACAGCTGGAATGAAAAGCCAGCCTCGATCAGAACCGGTACGATGTGCAACTCTCCACGGCTCCTGGCGGTCTTGGCCATCATCAGCTCGTCGTACACATAGCTGGTTTTGGTGCCCTTTAAACCGACTCCTTCGAGGTAATCCTCGGTCACCACCGGCACAAAAAAGCTGCAGCCGGCAATTTGAGCGACAAAGCGGTCAACATCCGCGTCACTTTGCAGGTCGGCATCCCGATCAGAAACGACTTCGAAATTGAGCCCTTGCAGGCAACGGACAATGCGATTGATCAATATTTGGCGTTCTTCGCAGGAACGCCTATAGGAAATGAAAACCCGCGGCGGATAAGGCAGGTGGACCTGCTTTTGCCGAGCCTTGTAAGCGGCGTCATCGAGCCTGGCATTCCGCAGAGACAGGCCGCCATACTCCTTCAAAACCGCCTGGTCATCCAACCGGTTGCCATCCCGGTCATAAAGGATATGTCTGCTTACTAGAGTTGGAATGGGGTCACCCGCTAAAAAAAAATGGGAAATGGGTGTCAAATCTCGATTCTTGATTATTTATGTTTCCATCGGGGAAAAGCATGAGGATTATGATTGTTGTATTGGTCCGATTGGTTTGATTGGGAAAAAGTTTGGGTAGAGTAGAGGGCAGATCAGAAGCCGCATTCCCATAACATTT
>CAZDYX010000408.1:0-2545 GCA_964509775.1 uncultured Desulfobulbia bacterium
TACCCCATTGAAAAAACGAAAAGCATGCAGAGTTTTGGGGTCTTCTGAATCCGGAAGGAAAAAATCAGTGGTTTCGCCACGTTTGGCCGCTTGTTCAATTTGCTCAAAGAGATATTCATGGTCGCCTGGTTTAGCCCCTAAGATAAACCGCAGACCAAGACGCTGAAGATCTTGGACATGAGGGGCGTTAGAGCTCAGGCCATCCTCGACGAAGATACATTTTAAGTGCGGGTGCTCGGTGCGAAACTTCTCAAGGAACCGTCTCGCCGCATTACGTTCGCAGTCCTGTTTATTCGCTCCATCCTGTGGGACGATCATCTCGGTACAGAGCGGGATGACCTCTCGCATATAAGGGTTCACAATCGCTGCGGCGTACATCTGTTGATAATACTCGATTTTGCCGTTCTTTTTGGTCCTGGTTAAGCAAGATGGAGAGGAGACTTTTTCGGATGAAAAAAATTCGGTGCCATCCCCGGAGATCAAAAAATGTCCGTCAAGGCAGGTCATTTTTTCAAGTACCTTGCCGCGTTGAGCCTGCGCAAAAATCCTTCGGAATCCCCACCGGAAATTCTCTGCGGCAACCTCATCAAGGATTGTGCGCATCTGAGTATCACAGGGGATTTGGCCGATGAGATAAACAGCATGCAGATTCCAAGGCTCTTCCCTTCGTCTTTTATCAAAAGCAACGAGTGAAGAATCTTTGAGCGAAAACATGGCAAACCCAGCCATAAGAGCATCAGCCAAGGGGATGTCGATATCCCCAGAGCGATGGTCATGGATTTTGCTGAATTCTTCGTACAAGAGGGCAAACAGGGTGTCAGCATTGAGGTGTTTGCGTAAAAGTAGTCCGTTTGTGCCGTCGTCTAGGCCAAGGGCTACCGATGTCAAGTATATTTTTACCATGGCGACCTCCGTTAGTTATGAATCGCCATGGTTGGTTAGAACATTTTTTCGATTTTGTCTCGAAAAAAAAGACGCTAGCGCCAAAAAGTTTACGAAACGGCAAAACCGAATCCCTCTATATCAGGGCCGTTTGGCCCTGTCCGGGAATTGCTGTAGGGTAGTAAGTGTCACCATGATTAAAATAGATTATTATTTGTTTGTCTGTAGATATTTTGATATAATTTAACTTTTTCGTTGCTGTTTGGCAAAAAAAGGTGATCGGCAGCAAAATTCATGCCGAACGGTATTGGTTTTCATGGGCAAAAGGGATATTCTCCGGTTGCCCATGAAAACATAGTTAAATTCTTTAACCAGTATCTCTGGTAACATCTGTGTCGTTCAATGTCGATTTCAGCCGCGCCGATTGAAAAAGGAATTTTCGTAAACGAGATTAAGGATGGCCAGGAGGTCCAAGGGCTTTTCCTTATTAAGGAGGTAACTCGTGCTGAGACCAAGAACGGCAATCCTTATCTCATTCTTCAGATAACTGACCGTACCGGAGAAATCAGTGGTCGGATCTGGAATGATGCCGAGAAATGGCTCTTGGAATGCCAGGTGGGAGAGGTGGCCCGTATCTCGGGTCTGGCGCAGGCCTATAGAGGGACGCTGCAGCTAAAGATTCATGAGGTCTCGACCGTTTCCCGGGCCACGGTGGCCATGGAGTATTTCCTGCCCTCCACCAGCCAGGATGTGGCGGCAATGGCCGAGCAAATCGTGAAGTTTGCAAAAAGCGTGGGGGATCCATTTTTTCGCAAGCTGCTGCTGCAGTTCTTTTCCCCCAATGATTTTTTTGCCGCCTTTCAAAGGGCGCCGGCGGCCAAGAGGATGCACCATGCCTATATGGGCGGCCTGCTTGAGCACACCCTTGCCGTGGCCCGGCTGGCTGATGCCATGGCGAAATTTTATAGTCCGGTGGACCGATCCCTGCTCTTGACCGGCGCCCTCCTGCATGATGTTGGCAAAGTCAGTGAGCTTGCCTTTGACCAATATCCGTTTGAATATACCGACAGGGGCAGATTGGTCGGCCATCTGGTCCTGGGCACGGAGATGGTGCAGGCGCGGATTGAAAGGATCAAGGATTTCCCGCCGGAGCAGGGGGTGTGGTTAAAGCATCTTATCTTAAGCCATCATGGTCAACATGAGTTTGGTTCCCCTTGTCTGCCGATGATGCTTGAGGCCTTTGTATTACATTTTCTTGACGACCTGGATGCCAAGGTGAATTATCTCGACCGACTAGGCCGGCAGGCACAAGCACCGGGTCCGCAGTGGACGGAATTTCAAAAAACTCTTGGGCGCTTTCTTTTGGTCCGGGGCCATGACGAAGAAATTGCATCCCCGGGTCCGGACCTGCCGGAAACCATCATCAAAGGGTCAAATGCCGTAGAGCCTCGGCTGCGAGGTTTGTGGGACGGATGAACGAACCCCCCTTGTCCTTTGCCAATCTGCTTGGCCATGAAAGGGCCAAGGCCTTGATCCTGTCCGCATTTGCCCGCCACAAGGTGGGGCATGCCTACCTGTTTCGGGGCCCGGCCGGGGTGGGCAAAAAAAGATCCGCCTTTACCATGGCCAAATATATACATTGCCGCCGACCGATTGCTAAAGA
>CAZDYX010000408.1:2555-3493 GCA_964509775.1 uncultured Desulfobulbia bacterium
GCCTGCAAAAAGGTCGAGTCCGGCAGTCATCCTGATCTCATGGAGGTATTACCGGACGGGGCCTTTATCAAGATCAAACAGATCAGGGATCTCCAGCCATTTCTTGCCTTTCCGCCCCTGGAATCGGCCTATCGGGTCATTGTCCTGGTGGATATTCACACCATGCGTCATGAGGCGGCCAATGCCCTCTTAAAGACCCTGGAGGAACCGCCGCCCAATACCTTGCTGATCCTCACCGTTGATGAGGCGACCAAACTTTTACCCACCATCGTCTCCCGTTGTCAGGTGGTGCCCTTCCATCGTCTTCCTGATCCTCTGGTGGTCAAACTCGTTATGGCAAGGGCAGAAATCCCCAGGGAAGAGGCCTTGTTGCTTGCGGCAGTGTCTGATGGCAGTCCCGGCAAGGCCTTGCTTCTTGCCACGACCGAGCTTCTAAGTTTCCGGAAAGAATTGACCGATATCTTTAGGAATAGTATAAAAGGCCAGTCGACAACGGTGGAGGAAGTCATGAATCTTGCCCGCAAGGCCGCGACGTTTAAAGAAAACCTGATTGAACTTTTTTACCTGCTCAAGACCTGGATTCGCGACCTAATGTGTTTGACCTTGGGCATGCCCGCCTCATTCCTGATAAACCAGGACCTTCTCCCCTCCTTGCTTTCGGCGGGACAAGGTTCGAAGGTAGAGGATCTTTCCAGGAAACTCGGGCTTATCGAGCGGGCTTGCGCTCAACTGGCACGAAACTGCGATCGGGAACTAGTTTGCGAGGTGCTTTTCTTTGGGCTCCTGTAACTCGATTTTGGCCAATTTGGGGTCTTACCGATTGAGCAGGGACCTTTCATGAGTGTCAAAAATAGCATCTTTACCAACGTAACTATTCGCTTAACCGTATATAACCCTCAGCATCAAGGTCTTTTCTCCCTTTCAGCCCTCCTATTTTA
>CAZDYX010000409.1:0-3492 GCA_964509775.1 uncultured Desulfobulbia bacterium
ATGCGGTCAACCTTCTGCCGACAATGCCTTCAATTATGCCGGTGAAAGCCTCATCTCCGCAAGGCCGCCCTGTCTTTGTGCTATGAATCAATGTGGCCGTCAAATCAGGATCTGCATTTTCATTCAAATACTCACGCCAGTCCTTAATCCTCTCTGTGAGATAGCAACCCTCGGCAAGAACAGGGTCCGCGTTCTTATAAACAAGGGCTGCGGCGCTCGACCACTTGTAATCCTCCGGCTTATCCACCATGTTAGCCCTTACCGGATTGTTCTCGACGTAACGCACCGCCGCATAGACATGGAGCTCGTCAAGTACGCAAGAAAAAAATCTCCCCTGCCATAGATGACCATTGCCACCGCTCTTTTGGTTGAAATATCTTGAATACATCATATGCAGAGCATTAAAAGTCTTTGCCAGGGAATTGTTATTCATCGGTACCGCGACATAATGAACGTGATTGCTCATGAGACAATAGGCCCATATCTTCAGAGAGTATTTGTCGCTGTATTTTTGCAGCAATTGAAAATAGCGGCTAAAGTCTTCGTCTGATTTAAAGACGGTCTGGCGTTAATTGCCCCTCTGCGTTATGTGATGGGGATATCCGACCGCTACGGCGCGTGATATTCTAGGCATGGTTGGATAATTTCGTTTCAATGTAGCGAATGTCAATAAAAAATGGTCGCTGTCCCTAATTTTTCACCTACGATTCAATGTAATTGATAATTGAGCCTTAGGGGAACCCCCGCTCTGGCCACGCCGTCACCCCTGCGAAAGCCGGGGTCCAGAACTGCTTTTAAAAACTGGATTCCGGTCTTCAACGGGGTGACTGGCCAAGTGTCCTGCGCCAAGGGAAGAGAATTTAAAATCAACGGCATTGATAGCCATATACTACAGGTTGTGGCTGGTTGAGTTAACTGCATACCCACTTATTTTTTTTAATCTGAATACCGACCATTGCCCAGCGCAACCCAAGGGACTATTATGTCCACTCGGTATACGACGTAATGTAGGGCATTCGGGGTGCCTCCAGTGGTTGTGAAAATGCCTCCGGCCGTTGGGGGAGTCGTGCTTTTCGAATATCCAGACGTTCATTCAGTGCTTGCGTACGCCTTTACAATGTGCTCGAAACGTAATCAATCACATTCTTCTCACATTTACAGAGCTAAATGTGAATCACTGCCCAAGACACATTTCATTTCACATTCCTCATCAGCTTGCCATGAAACAGTATCTGGCATTCCTGCCTTGCCCGGGTTTAGCGATTTCAGGATTTTCATGCATCAGTTCCTTCATCAGCCTAATCACCTGGAAACGGTCATAATGGGTAATCCGTCTGATTTCCTCATTTCCCAGGCCTGGCTCACCACGATGAGAACGCTCTTTTAGAACACTGAGAACTCGGGTTTTTGCCGCTTCCCAGTCGATGCGGCGGGTACGTTCCGGGGTCCCTGGACCGGCAAGTCTGTGGTAAAGGTCCGACCGTATGCTCCAATAGGTGCCGCGGCCTGTGCCGCCACGCTCCAGATACTCAAGCTGTTCCATGTTGGAAAGAAGCTCACGGCCCTGCGCCTCGGTTCGCTGACAGAGCTTTGCCGCCACCGCCGTGTCAATTTCCGGATGCTTCAAAAGATAGAGGAGAATCAGCAGACGATCAACGCTCAGACCTCTGCCGGCTTGGCTCTCCTCAGCGGCAAAGAGACGGAAAACCGGAGATATATCCCGGCGGAGAAAAGTAACGGCCACAGATTCGCCGATTTCACAAATAATAGGCGGCTCCTTGCCTTCAATCAACAGGGACTCATACATTCTTCCGATGCCAAGGTTGCTGCGGTTTACCAGCCTCAGGCGGGTGAGGGCTTCAACCAACAGGGGATTCCGGGCCACCGGCTGGTGATGAAGGATGTTGTCTGGAGTTATGCCGCCTATGAAGCCGCCGTTGTTGCTGATCTCCAGCCGGTCAGTATGTTGTTTGACCATGATCGGGCCAGCCATCCGGAAGTCAGCATGGCAGAAAGCATTGAGCAAGGCCTCGCGCAGGGCGATTTCCGGATAGATGCGATATTCGAGGTGAAAGAGGCCCTGTTCAAGGGTGGTGATGGGATTATCGGCGTTGATCAGTTCTTCAAGACGGGCAAACGCCACCGGCATGGCAGAATGTCCGTCAATGCGGTTGCTGTACCTCGTATCGGATTCCATTTTGAGCCAGGTCCAGCAAAAGGACTGCAAATTGTGTTCAAGGGCAGCGTCGGAGCCGGCGATAAGCAGCCCGGCCCGCGTCAGCCGTCCATCCCTGATCAGACCCAGGCCTCCAAGGAGATCATGGTCAGGTAACCGAAGAAGATCATCGGCAGCCCGTTCCTTGCGGGCGAGAGTACGTAATTTCTCCATGGCAGCAGGCGACAATGTTCCTTCAATCGGACCGGGAAGAGACTCGGCGGTGAAATCCGATTCCCCGGTTTCAACCGCGATTTTTCGACGCAGCGTGCCGGTGAGCGGCTGGCAATCCTTGCCGATCCGAATGCTGCCAAGTCCGGAGGTGTCGGTATAGGGCGGCATACCGGGATAAATCTGCATGACCAGTAGACAACCGGTTCCCTCAAGAATGCGTAGATCCTCAAAAACGGGAGTGATCTTGGGATCGGTCTGGTCATAGACCGCCTTCTTGAGACGATTGACATCCACTTCCGGCGGTACACCGAGCAGGGCGCCGAGCCGGCCCTTCACCTTGTCGGCCACCCCGAACACCACGGTGCCACCCCCGCCGTTGGCCATGCAGACCGCCATCCTGACCACGAGATTGACGGCATCCGCCATGCTTCGGGTGTTCCATTGCTTGAAGTCGAGGTCCTGGTCTTCCAGATTGTCAGCCTGTACATGGTCCAGTTCCGACAACAGGTTTTCGATATCTTGCAGCGTTCTCATGATTTCTCTCTTACCGTTCAGCCTAAGTCAGGCGTGCAAAGATCATCCGTGTCTTTTCCGAAACAACCGATCCCACGCCTCTATGACCAGACGCTGGGTACGGTCAAAAAGATATAGAACTATAGTAGCATTTTTTCTCCTATTGAAAAAGTCCCGTCCCCGTCCATGATCTCGTTGGTCAGGGTGGCCCCGCTGACCGGACAGCCTTTCGGGGCCGGTTCAATGACCTCGGCAACACCGGTTTTAGCGCAGACTTCAATCAATTACGGGATAAATATTTTAAGGTCAGGTTCCCTTGTAAGAGCGCACAATGTCTCGAGGACCTTCTTGAAAGCAGCCCGATCATACGGCTCTGTTTTTAAGGCTGCCGCGCCGCGTTCGCCTTGGCGGAGCCATGCTACAACCGAACCGGCATGTTTGTCAAATTTGTCGGAAGAACGGAAAGCCGCCAACGGCTCTCCGTCTTCCTTCTTCCACAAAGCGACAGTAGCAACGCCAAAAAACCGGAGGCATTCGGCAACCTGCTCCCCCTTATCCGCAAAGGCGCGTAGCCAGCCGAAATTGATCAT
>CAZDYX010000410.1:0-2985 GCA_964509775.1 uncultured Desulfobulbia bacterium
GTTAAGTGGATAAACGGTTTGGTGTAAATGGTTCACTTTTTTGTATTGCACCCTTCGTCACCTGCTCTCCTCGTCTCCTTATCAGGTTAAAAGGGGGGCACATCACTGCCGGTGTCAACCGGATCAAAGAAAGGTGGTTCCTCCTCGGTACGGGCCTGCTCGCCCTCACCCCCGCTGCGGGACCCGAGAAGCTGCATGTTTTGCGCGATGATCTCCGTGGTATAGCGGGTGTTGCCATCTCGGTCCTCCCATTTCTGGGTCTGCAGACGGCCTTCGATATATACCTGTTTGCCCTTGTTCAGATACTGACCGCATATCTCTCCCAGTTTGGCGAAGGCGGTTATCCGGTGCCATTCGGTCCGTTCGCTTTTGTTGTCGTCCTTTCCCTTCCATGTCTCCTTGGTAGCTATTCGAAATTTTACCACCGCGATTCCGTTCTGGGAATAACGCACCTCTGGATCCGCGCCAAGATTGCCGATAAGAATAACCTTATTGAGCCCCGCCATTTTTTTCTCCTTGTTGTAAAAAAATTTTTCCCCCGACAGCGTTGTAACTATAAGAACTGCCAGGGACAAAATCAATTGGATTTATTGCTGATTATCAGTCCATTTTTCACCCGGGACGGTCTTTCCATGGGTCTTCTGAGACCTTGCATGTCGGAATCCTTCAAAAAAAATTATGAATTGTCACGATTACCGTAAGTTATGATATAATACTCGATCCTCTTGTAAAAGTCATAAAAGCCATGGAAGAAATGGCAAGATCCTGTCGTAAGCCTTACGAGGGATAACCTACGAAAAAGGATAATAAGGATAATAAAGATATGGGGCAGATCTCGTTAGAAATTCCAGATGAGTTTCTCTTGGCGTTGAAGATGTCATCCGTCGAATTGGGTGAAACCTTGCGGATGGCCGCGGCGGTCAAATTGTTTGAACTGGGACGTCTCTCTTCCGGTGCCGCCGCACGGCTGGCCGGTGTGCCACGTGTTATTTTTCTTTTACGCTTGGGTGATTACGGGGTAGATACGTTTCGTTTGTCTGAAGAACAACTACAGCAGGAAACCCGCCTTGCCTGAGATTATTTGTAACACCTCGCCGCTTCAATACCTGCATCAGCTTGAATTGTTACCCATCTTGCCTAAACTGGCCGGTAAGGTGATTGTTCCTCAGGCAGTGGTCGGAGAGCTGGCGACAGGGATACAAAGAGGGGTGAATCTGCCCGATGTATCCGTCCTGGAGTGGGTATTAATTCGTCGTCCGATCAGTACAATGGCCTTGTCGCTGATTAACGATTTGGGTCCGGGCGAGACTGAGGTTTTGATGCTCGCCATTGAGTCATTTGATCCCATAGTCATTCTGGACGATGGCCTGGCCCGGCGAGTGGCCGAGTTGCGCGGCATCCGTTTGACCGGCACATTAGGCCTGCTCATTGATGCCAAAAAGGCCGGCCTTATCCCGGCTGTTAAACCGGTTTTGGATCAGCTCGATGCCTTGCAGTTTCGGCTGGCCCTGCATACCCGGTTGGCAGTACTCAAACTGGTTGGTGAAAGCCTATGAATAGTTTTAAAACGTCCGCCTGGTAGTAGGGGCGTAATCACAGTCAGTACGAGAAGACCCATGAAAATGGCAATTGGTGCATGTCATGGTCGGCGGACAGCCGCCACCAGAGCTATGGCAGCCGCCGCACGACATTTGTGTGTATGGTCTATCTGTGCCGACATTATGATGAATATATTCAAACACAGGGGTTGTCCTGCAAGGACCGGTGTCTTCTTGATGGCATCTGGCGCACAAATATTTCCAATTTATGGTGGAAAAACTGGAAATGGTCCCACCCAGGGTTCCACCGTTTACCTCTTTTCTTATTAAGAAGGCATTGGGTGACCCATGGGGCTCGTGACAATCGGTGCAGGCAAGTACCTTACCCATAGTAGAACCGTAAGGATTATCCATAGTTATTGCGTTATCCGCATTCCCCTTGCCGTGTTTCTCATTGACCCAGTCGATAGTCTTTAGATTCCGCCCCAGATTAGTGCTATATATCGTATTACTCGCATTGTGGCAATCAATGCAAAATGTATTGAAATCCGTCAGGTTGGAGCCATCGATTGTGTCCGAGCCGTCGGGCTCGTAGGTGGTCGTTGAATTGTACCGGTAAGGGGCCTGATAGTTTGTGCTGTAATCGCGCATCTTCTCTCCCGCGCCATCTCCCCATAAGCCCCAGGTATTAGTATTCGTGCTGTGAAGGCTGGGCCGGGAGACCGGATATCCCCTTGATCCGGAGCTCTTATCCGCGAAGCCTGAGTTCGCCGGGTCTCCTTGGAGCGCGTGGACATTGTGGCAGGCCGAGCAGGGGTTTGAGTTGGCGGTGTAGCCCCAATTTTTACCGGCGATGAACGTACTTATATTGTTAAGATTATGGGATGAAATACTGGGGGGATCGGAGAAGGCTTCCAGGATATCGTTCAGGTCGTCGGCATTCCAGCCACCGGCACGGTAGCTATAGCTGCGATTCTTTATGGCGGTTTCGGCTACGGTAGTAGTGTTGTCATGGCATTTAAAACAGAAATTATTGGTCTGGCTGGTATGATTGGTATCAAATAAGGCAAACTTAGAAGGCGAGCCGCTGCTTGGATCTGGATCACTCCCGGCAATACTGGCGTGCTGCTCATGACAATGGGCGCAATTCCCTTTGGTGTATTGGGATGTGCTGCTCCGCTTGACACCGTAAGAGGTATTTCCATGGGATGAAATAAGATAAGTCCCGGCGTAGAGCGTGCTTACGGTCAAGAACATCCAGATAGCGAGCCCGATCAAAACGCCCTTCCTCTTAGTCCACAGAGTTTTTATCTTCACTATATTGGTCCTTCCATCGGGATTATTATTTCCATCTCTCAGGTGACGCCGATCCCATAGGTTATCCGGCCATGGCCAGAAGGGAAAAATGCGCTGTCAGCCTTCCGCCTCACAGACAAAAAAATCTATG
>CAZDYX010000410.1:2995-3485 GCA_964509775.1 uncultured Desulfobulbia bacterium
TACCATAAAAAAAGCAGGGAATCAAGGTGGAAATGGTTTTGTGTCGCGAGCAAGTAAAATTTGTCCGGGTTTGTAGCACATCATTTGTCCGGGTTAAATGGTGCCAAAGGAGGCGCCTATGACCCGGACGAAACTGCTACAGGAGACTCGGAAGATGAGATTTGAGGAAGTGTACGAGAGCTGGCAACATCGCCGGCTCACCCAAGAGGAAGCGGCCCGTATTCTGGGGGTAAGCGATCGGACTTTTCGTCGATATATTAACAACTACTGCGAAGAGGCCCTGGAAGGCCTGTGCGATCATCGGCTTGGTCAATCCCAGCGGCAGGCGCCAGTGGACGAAGTGATGGCGGTTCGCGAGCTTTACGAAACCCGTTACACCGCCTGGAATGTCCGCCATTTCTTTAGCTTTTACCGTCGGGAGCACGATGGGGGCCGTAGCTATACGTGGGTGAAGAACACCCTTCAGTCGGGCGAATTGGTTGTGAAAACG
>CAZDYX010000411.1:0-1759 GCA_964509775.1 uncultured Desulfobulbia bacterium
ATGCCCATCTTGTCTTTACTTCTGTATTCTGGCTCCTGACTTCTGAATTTCTATTCATGATCAGGGGGAGGTGCGTATGTCAGAACGATTACGGGTGGCGCTTCTTGCCGGAGGCACATCCGGCGAGCGGGAGGTTTCCCTTAAAGGGGCTCAAGGGGTCATCAAGGCCCTCTCGCCGGAACGGTATGAGGTAACACTGTATGACCCGGCCCAAGATCTTAGTCGGCTGGTCGCAGACGCAAAGAATATAGATGTGTCCTTTATCCTTCTCCATGGACCATTGGGCGAGGATGGCACTGTTCAGGGATTTCTCGACCTCCTGGGAATCCCTTATCAGGGGTCAGGGGTGCTGGGGAGTGCCTTGGCCATGAATAAAAAGGTGGCCAAGACCCTCTATTGCCATGCCGGTATCCTCGTTCCCGACTGGCGGTTGATCACCCATAACGAAATAAAAAATCCCGCCGGGCTTACGCAACGCCTCATAGAGCAACTGGGACTCCCGCTCATCATCAAACCCGTTTCCCAGGGATCGAGCCTGGGCATGAGCGTGATAAAGAGGCCGGAAGAACTCCTCGCCGGGTTAGAGGCGGCGTTTGTCTTTGACCATGAGGTCCTGGTGGAACAATTTATTTCAGGCCGCGAAATCACGGGCGGGGTCCTGGGAAACGAGGATCTAATTGCCCTGCCGTTGGTGGAGATTATCCCGGGCAAGACATATACCTTTTTTGACTATGAGGCCAAATACCAACCAGGGGCCTCAAGGGAAATCTGCCCGGCGGTTCTTAGCCCCCACCTTACCAAAAAGGCCAAGGCTTATGCGCTAACCGCCCACCAGACCTTGCATCTTCGCGGGTACAGCAGAACCGATATGATGGTGCGTGAAGAGGAGATCTTTGTCCTTGAGACCAACACCATCCCCGGCATGACCGAGACGAGTCTCCTGCCCCAGGCCGCCCAGGCGGCCGGCCTCTCCTTTTCCGAGCTTCTTGACCGCCTTATCGAACTCGCCCTGGAACCAGGCCCCAAGGATTAATTCTACTTTGTCACATTCAAAAAGAATCCAGAATTCAGGAGTCAGAATTCAGGAGGAAAGATAAACAGTCTTTTCGTCCGGTGGCTCGATATATTCTGACTCCTGAATTTTGACTTCTGAATTCCCTAATGTGACAAGGTAGAATTAAACACGAGACTCCAGATAAGGCCGCAGCACCGCCGGGATCTTTATGGTCCCATCGGCCTGTTGGCAGTTTTCCAGGATCGCTGCCAGGGTCCTTCCCACTGCCAGCCCGCTGCCGTTCAGGGTGTGAACCAGGGCACTTTTCTTCTGTCCGGCGCGGTGGAAACGGATGCCGCCCCTCCTGGCCTGGAAGTCCTCAAAATTACTGCAGGATGAAATCTCACGGAATTTTTCCTGGGCCGGCATCCAGACCTCAATATCATAGGTCTTGGCCGAGGAAAAACCAAGATCTCCGGTACACAGACTGATCACCCGATAGGGGAGTTCCAACAATTGCAGCACCTTTTCGGCGTCGGACAAAAGACCTTCCAGGGCCTCATATGAGACCTCCGGCGTGGTAAACTGCACCAATTCAACCTTATTGAACTGGTGCTGCCGGATGATCCCCCGGGTGTCCTTACCGTACGAACCGGCCTCGGAACGGAAACAGGGGGTGTAGGCCACATATTTTTTCGGCAGTTCCTCTTCGCTTAAGGTCTCGCCCCGGTGGAAGTTAGTGACCGGGACCTCGGCAGTGGGAAT
>CAZDYX010000411.1:1769-3473 GCA_964509775.1 uncultured Desulfobulbia bacterium
CATGGTTTTTCATACTTATTACCTAAGTTTATCTTTTTCTTCTTTTAATTTAAAGTGTTTTGCTAATGTTGTCATGACCTCTTTAAAATCTGCTTCTTCTGCCAATAATGGCACTAAGTCGCTATCCCACCTTTTCTTAAGTTTTTTTGCTCTGTTAAACATTTTAATTATGCTAAATTCGTAACTGGATTGCTCACATTTCTTTTTTACCATAGCCATGTTTATTGGTATGAAGATCAAGCATGAAGTTTATAAGGGCGCGTTCAAGCCGAGCCCCAAGACCCTTGAGGATACAGAAGCGGGCCCCGGAAATTTTGGCCGCCCGATCAAAATCAAGCATTCCCAGATTCTCCCCGATCTCCCAGTGGGCCTTGATGGAAAAGGGAAATACCGGGATCTCGCCCCAACGTCTGATCTCAACATTGTCATGCTCATCCTTGCCGAGCGGCACCGAATCATGCGGGATATTGGCAATTCCCATGACAATATCCTGCACATCCTGTTCAACCAAGGCCAGCTCTTTTTCCAACACCTTGATGCGGTCGCCGACCTCGCGCATCTCAAGGATGAGAGGCTCTGCATCCTTTTTTTCTTTTTTAAGAAGGAAAACCTCCTCGGAAACCGTATTGCGTCGGTTACGCAGGGCCTCCAATTCGGACAGAAGATAGCGGCGGATCTGGTCTGCGGCAGAAAATTCGTCAATACGCGTGGCAATATTACGCCCGCCCATTTTTTCCTTTATCAACGCTAGATTTTCTCGGATAAATTTGAGTTCAAGCATGGTTGTACCTTATCATCTGGCAAGAAGGGGATCATTTATGTTAACATGCACCTGAATTAAGCGGTTAACCGTTTATATGAAAATGAAGAATTCAGGAGTCAGAATTCAGGAGACAGGATGGGGTTCGCGAGGCTCTCTATTTTTGATTCTGACTCCTGACTCCTGAATTCTGACTCCTGAATTTCATGCAATTTTTATCATGCCCGCTGGTAGAAAGCAACCCATGATCCTCTCTGATATCGATAAAAGAAGGGAGTTACGAAAAAAATTTTTGTGCCTGCGGGATAACCTCGGCGGACAACAGAAACAGGCCAACGACAGTGCTATCCTTAATAACCTCTGGGAGGTTCAGGCCTTTGCCAATGCCGTCACGGTCTTTACCTACGTCTCCTTCAGGAGCGAGGTGTCAACCCGTTTGCTCCTTGCTCAGTGCCTTGCCAGGGGGAAAACAATTGTTGTGCCGCGCACCAGCCCTAACGACCGCGAACTAGAGCTCTTTACCATCACTGAACCTGGAAAGGATCTATTTCCGGGCTATTGCGGTATCCCTGAACCCGATCCGCGCCAATCTGTTCGGGCAAATGAGGGGACAATCGATGTGGTACTATTGCCGGGCAGTGTTTTTGACGAACAAGGAGGTCGGCTGGGATATGGGGGCGGATACTATGACCGTTTCCTTGCCCGGGAAACGGTTCGAGCAATACGCATTGGTCTTGCCTATGAACAGCAGGTCGTCCGGGAACTCCCCCTTCTTCCCCACGATCAAAGGGTACACATCCTGGTTACCGAGCAACGGATAATTTGGTTCCATGAAAAAAACATGGGGGAACAAAAAAACGAAATACGTTATAATGGTAAAATAACCCATACTACTCAGGTTGTTTAGTCTGTAGTCTGTTAGGGGCAGAGCAACGAACGTATCA
>CAZDYX010000412.1:0-2577 GCA_964509775.1 uncultured Desulfobulbia bacterium
TCTTCTTTACCTATTCACCTTAACACCTACAGACTATCAACCTGAGTAGTTACGTGTTATCATTGCTTTCTGGCCTTGGGATGGGCATTGTCATAGACCTTCATCAGGTGATCCATATTAAGATGGGTATACCGCTGGGTGGTGGACAGACTCACATGGCCGAGCAACTCCTGGACCGCCCGCATATCCGCCCCCATTTCCAGCAAATGGGTGGCAAAGGAGTGGCGCAGGGCGTGGGGGGTGATCCGGGCTACGATTCCAACCCGTTCCGCATACATGGAGACCATTCGTTCAACGCTCCGGGTGGTAAGCCGTGTTCCTCGGCCATTGACAAAGACTGCCTCGGTCCCCTCCCCTTTTCCTCTTGAGATCCGGGCGGCAATAATGGCTTGGCGCTGGGGAAGATAGGCATTAATCGATTCCACTGCCGGTCGGCCCATGGGCACCAGCCTCTCCCGTCCTCCCTTGCCCATAACCTTCACCATCCCCACATCAAGGTCAAGACGGTGCATGTCCAGGCTGACCAGTTCCGCCACCCGGATACCGGTCGCATACAAAAGCTCTAAAATCGCCCGGTCCCGGGCCGCGAACGAATCTCCTTTCCCAGGGGCCTCGACCAGGGAAAACACCTCATCCACCGTCAAAAAAGAAGGAATATACTTTCCCTGTTTGGGCGTTGCAACCCCGGAAATCGGATCCCGATCAATCACCTTGATACGCTGCAGGTAGCGAAAAAACGTCCGCAGACTCGAGAGCTTCCTGGCCACGGAGGAACTGGAATTCTTATGATGGAGGGTATAAACATACGCCCTCACCCTGGAAACGTCAATCCTGTCAAGGCCATCCTCCTCTCCCAGGAAGGTGGAAAATTCGGTGAGGTCCCGGCCATAGCTCACGACGGTAAGAGGGGAATAACCCTTTTCCATTGTCAGCCAATCGGCAAAAGGGGTCTTATAGGCGGCAAGTCTTTCGGTCATGATCCTTGCCACATGTAACACAATTTGCCTTTATTTTAAAGTCCATTGCTTGCTTTCCGGTCTTCATTTATGATGAGTTGTCACCCATAATAAAAAGGGAGGAGCGAATAATGGCAAAAAAAACCTTGGAACAGGCACGGGCGTACCTTGAAGAGATAGCCCACGGGCTTGAGGAGGGAGAACTCAATCTTGAAGAGTCATTGAAAAAATTTGAAGAAGGAATTAGTTTGGTTGAATTTTGTAACAAGGTGCTTGATGATGCCCAGAAACGAGTGGAAATTCTGTTAAAAAAAGACGGCAGGATCACCCCTGTTCCCTTTACCGAAGATGAAGAAACCGCTCCCTAACATCCCATGGATATAAAAAGTTATCTGACCGACACCCGACAACTGGTTGAAGAGGCACTCGCCCAATATATGCTGAAACCTGAGGGGATCCTTGTGGACCACCTTGCTGCCATGCGTTACAGCCTCTTTATCGGGGGGAAAAGGGTGCGGCCCATACTTTGCTTAGCAGCGGCCGAGGCCATGGGTGCCGAACGAAAAAAGGCCTTACCCGTAGCCTGCGCCTTGGAATACATTCACACCTACTCCTTGATTCATGACGATCTGCCGGCCATGGATAATGATGATCTGCGCCGAGGGAAACCCACCAATCACAAGATGTTTGGTGAGGCAGCAGCCATTCTGGCCGGAGACGGTCTCCTGACCCTGGCATTTGAGCTCTTGAGTGATCCGGAGCATGAGGTCGGTCTCTCTGCCGCAGAACGGCTCAGAATCATCCATTTCATTGCCCGGGCCTCAGGTCCCTTGGGCATGGTGGGCGGTCAGGCCTTGGATTTGGCGGCCGAGGGCAAGGAGACCTCTCTTGATATGCTTAAAGGCATCCACAGCCGCAAGACCGGGGCGCTGATCACCGCCTCGGTCCAGAGCGGGGCAATCATCGGCAGGGCGGATGAACGAAAATTCGCCGCCCTGTCCGAATACGGTATGCTCCTGGGGATTACCTTCCAGATTGTTGATGACATCCTCAATATAACCTCTACCCCGGAACAATTGGGGAAGGCTGTGGGTTCGGATGCCGTTCGCAAGAAGGCCACTTATCCGGCCTTTCTCGGGCTTGAGAAGAGCAAAAAAAAGGCTTGCGAAACTGTAAACGCGGCCATAGCCGCCCTTGCCGATCTGGGAAACGAAGCCGACCATTTGCGGGACCTTGCCCATTATGTCCTTACCAGGACAAGATAATATCCCTTTCCAGTAGCAGTCAAAGGTCAGTAATTACCGATGGCAACCCGAATCTCCCCTTGAATTGACTCCACCACGGCAATAGGGTCTTTGGCCGTAGTGATAGGCCGGCCGACAACAACATAATCCGCCCCGTTGGCAATTGCCTTCCCTGCGGTCACAATTCTTTTTTGATCATCCTCATGGATTTCGATGTTTTTCCCCGGCCTGATCCCCGGCGTAACAATAAGTAGCTTGTCTCCGAGATCGTTTCTGAGACGTTCGGCCTCCAACCCGGAAGATACCACCCCATCACAACCAAGGGCAAGGGCACGTTTCGCCCGGATAAAAACCAGATCTTCCACCTTACACGGCTG
>CAZDYX010000412.1:2587-3469 GCA_964509775.1 uncultured Desulfobulbia bacterium
GAACGTCACCCTTTTATCCTTCAATTGTCTTACTGCCAACCTAACCGTTTCCGGGACATCAAAAAATTTCAGATCCAACATTACCTGATGACCCCGATCCGTAATCCAATCAATGATATTGAACCAGCCGGCAAGAAACAACTGCAGTCCGACCTTATAAAAAGCAATATGGCCTTCAAGACGTTCCACCCATTGTTTTGCTAGTTCGGGAGAGTCGACGTCGAGGGCAAAGATAATTCGCTCATTTAACGGAATATCTTTCCGCTGCACTCTATTTACCACCTTTTATGCCCAGATTCGCCTCGATCACAAAGTTACCGGAATCGGTATCAAAAGGGATGACGATGGTGGGGTTATTGGTATAGGCCTTGATTTCAATGCCCTTGCCAATCACCATGGTGGGTTGGGCCAGATTAAATTTGAGCCCTTTTTTGGACAACTCGGCCTTGGCCCCACCGCAAATCATATTGGTCAATTCACCCACCGCGTCAACGACATCATCATCTATCTTTTCCTTCTTGGATTCCATCAACATATTGGCAACGATTTGCAAGATGCAGGAGGCGGAAAAACTTACCACCATACTTCCCGATACTTCCTCAGAAACCATGCCGATAATGCCGGTGACCTCACCGTAGGTGGTTTTCTCCTCTTTGATTCGGGGTTTTTGCGGTCGGACTTTCGTCTGGGCCATTGTCTCCAATACATTCTTAGCCGCGCTTAAAAATGGATTTATATAGCTAACGTCCACGGTTTTATCCTTTCTTTCCCTGGTTGTTACCCTAGTAAATGTTTCTGCCCCCTAACTCCCAATATTGTTCAGGGTGTCCGATTCAACGTTTTTTGTCAAGTCCCAAAAACATGTCCCCGGATATTCTATAA
>CAZDYX010000413.1:0-3467 GCA_964509775.1 uncultured Desulfobulbia bacterium
TGATATGTTCCAGATGGACCCGGAATTTCTGGGAGGGTTCAAAACCAGCTATGGCCCGGAGATCACCAATACCGTAGCCATCCCCATCCCCCTTCTGTGCCAAGAGATCATCGACGGCATTACCGAAGCCTTGGATGAGAATGTGCCGATCCCGGTTGCCGATATCGGGGACCGGGTGCCTCTCGAGTTCAAGCGGTATGCCGACGTCTGGTCGCCAGATGGAGAAGCGACAGGATTAGAGGTCGAATTTGATCCAGACCGGTGCGTCTCGTGTTCCTTTAACTGTCCGGCCGAGTATTACTGCCCGATGGGGGCCATTTCCTGGAGGAAAAAGGAGATCGAACAAACCCTTTGCTTTGCGTGCGGAGCTTGCACGCTAAATTGCCTGGGCGGGGCCTTCAAGGAGAAAGAACGGGAATACAGGGGAAACCTCGGGATTCTCCATGCCCAAGGGGTTGATCTGCCGATCATCTTTCGCCAGTCGGATCGAAGGCGGGGGATCCTGGCGGCAGCCTATTTGAAAGAATTGATGGAAAAGGGGGAATTTCTCCTTGCCGATACGGACATGCCTATCACGATTGTGACCCCGCAGAAGAAATAAGGGCCGCGGGAGCGAGCAGAGTGAGGGATTCGGGTAAATTTATGGAAAAGAAAAAATTCGAAAGAGATTTTTATCATCTTGCTCAAGAGTGCTTGTGCTGCGGTCTATGCACCATGGTGTGTCCCGTACATCAGATGGAGGCGGACGAATATACGGCGGCAAGAGGAAGAAACCTGCTGGTGAACCAGATAAACGGGATTTTACCAGACAGTTTCGCCAGCGCTTTGAGAAATGTCTCCTCTGCGGAACCTGCCTGCCAAAATGCCCGCAACAAATTCCGATTGACCTCCTGACAGTAAGCGTCCGTGAGGAGATGGTCAAAACAAAAGGGCTGGGTTTGGCCAAGCATTTTGCTTTCCGGTATGCCATGAAAGATCGCGCTCGTTTTGGAAAGATTCTGAGATGGGCAAGCAAATATCAAAAATACCTTCCGGCCGGAGAAGGAAAGATCCGCCATCTGCCGGAATTCCTTTCGGCTCTGGGTTCGGGAAGGTGCATTCCCGAGATCGCTCCCGTTTTTCTGCGGGACCGGCTTCCGGTCCTTTCAAGCCCAAAACCGGAAAAACGAAAGGGGATTCGTGTGGGATTCTTCATGGGCTGTGCGATGGATTTCATCTATCCCGAAATCGGCCAGAAAATTGTGCGCTTTCTGAACGGCCAGGGGGTCGAAGTTTTGGTTCCCAAGGAGCAGGGGTGCTGTGCCCTGCCGCTCATCGGAGCGGGAGACCTCCGGACGGCGCAGGAGATGGCGCAAAAGAACCTGGAAGCCTTTGGCAAGGTCGATTGGGTCGTTACCGGATGCGCGACCTGCGGTTCGGCGTTGAAAGACTATGGGACCTTCTTTGAAGGCGAGGAGAGGGGAAAACGGTTTGATTCTTTTGCCGCGAAAGTCCGGGATTTCTCGGAGTTCTTGGTTCGTGATTTAAAGCTTACACCTGAAGATCTGTCTTCCGGAGCGGAGAGGAAAGGTAATCTGAAAGTCACTTATCATGACCCATGCCATCTATATAGATATCAAGGAATCAAAGAGGAGCCCCGTCAAGTCATTTCAGCCCTTCCGGGAGTGGAACTGATTGAAATGGACGGGGCTGATCAGTGCTGTGGTATGGGGGGGTCTTTTGGATTGTCATATTATGATATTTCAAAGAAAATCGCCGATAAAAAAGCCTACGCGATTCGCAAGACAGGTGCGGACGTAGTGGTGACAACCTGCCCGGGATGCAGGATGCAATTGTTTGATGCCTTAAACCGCCATGGGCTACCGCAAAGGGTTCTTCACCTTGCAGAATTATTGGAGCCTGACGGGGATTATTGAAAAGAACCCTACACGGAAACTGGCCACGTCGGGGGTGGCGCTATATGTATCAGACCAGGAAATTGGTTGACAGCCACAATAGTTTTATATACAAATACACCCGGCTGGCCGCCAGCCGGCGGCGGGAAAAAGGGGATGGATATGTTGAGCAACGAAGAGATTGTCGGCGCTTTGGTGGCCAGGGCCCGCGCCGCACAGAAACAGGTGGAAAATTATACCCAGGAGCAGATCGACGAGGTGGCCCTTTCGGCGGCCTGGCAGGTTTACAGGGACGACAATATCGCCGCCTGCGCGAAGAGCGCTGTGGAAGAGACCGGCATGGGTGTCTATGAGGACAAACTCACCAAACATAAGGTCAAGGTCCTGGGGGTCTGCCGGGATATCAAACATGCCAAAACGGTGGGGGTGATCGAGCGGGATGAAGCCCGGGGGCTCACGAAATACGCCAAGCCGGTAGGGGTGATCGGGGCGCTCACTCCGGTGACGAATCCCACGGCAACGGCGGCCAGCAACGGGACGGGAATCCTGAAGGGTCGTAACGCCGTCATCTTCGCTCCCCATCCTGCGGCCAAGCGGTCCTGCCGGGTGGTCTGCGAATTCATGCGGGAGGGGCTGCGCAAAGTCGGCGCCCCGGTTGATTTGATTCAATATCTGGAGGATCCCAGCGTGCCCCTGACCCAGGAACTTATGCGCCAGGTGGACCTGGTGGTGGCGACCGGCGGCGCCGTCATGGTCAAGGCCGCCTATTCCAGCGGCAAACCCGCCTATGGCGTCGGGGCGGGCAACCCGGTCATCATTGTGGCCGAAGATGCCGACCTGGCCGATGCGGCGGAGAAGATCCGGATCAGCAAAACCTTCGACAACGCCACCTCCTGCAGCTCCGACAACTCGCTGCTGATCCAGGAGAGTGTTTTCGACCGGATGGTGGAGGAGCTTAAGAAACAGGGCGGATACCTCTGCAATCCGGCAGAAAAGGAAAAGCTTGAGAGCTGGATGTGGGTCGCGAGCCCCAAGACGGGTCATGTAGCCCTCAACGCCAAGATCATCGCCGTGTCCGCCCGCCGGATCGCCGAAGGCGCCGGGATCGCCGTCCCGGATGGAACCAAAATGCTTATGGTCATCGGGGAGAAGCCCGGCGAAGAGCGCTTCAGCGGGGAAAAGATCTCCCCCGTCCTGGCCCTTTGGCGGTATCAGACGATCGACGAGGCCATTGAGCTCATCGCGATGCTCCACAAATACGCCGGACTGGGGCATTCCTGCGGCATCTATTCCTTCAATTCCGACTATATCCGGAAGGTGGCGACTGCGGCCAAGGTCAGCCGGATCCTGGTCCGTCAGGCCCATGCGCCGTCCGCCGGGGGCCATTTCCACAACGGCATGCCCTCCACAGTCACACTGGCATGCGGCACCTGGGGCGGCAACATCACCAATGAGAATATCCACTGGAAGCATTTCATCAATGTGACATGGGTTTCGGAGCCGCTGCCGGTGATAAAGCCGACGGAAGAGGAGATCTGGGGTCCTCTCTGGGCGAAATATGGCCGGTGACCT
>CAZDYX010000414.1:0-3408 GCA_964509775.1 uncultured Desulfobulbia bacterium
GGGTTTCAAACACCGATATAACCAACACTATTTTTTATCCCATGGGCAAAGAGGCCCTTCCCCTTGATTTTGTGCAGGAGACCGAGCGGGTCAAGGTGAATAATTCAAGTTGCCAGGTCTATATGGGGATCAAGCCCGGGGAGGAGATCGAGGATGTGGGCGACCTTTTGTTTGTCTCCCGGTCAGAGGCCTTTGATGCCGATGAACTCCTCGACATGAAGACTACGAGTCGCACCTTTTCCGTGTATTATCCCAAGACCCGGCCCGATCACAACCGCTTCACCGTGGTTGCCTCCATGAACGCCCGCTACGACGACTGGGCCAATCTTGCCGAGACGGAATATCAACAGGCCAAGGAAGAGATGATCGAGCGGGCCGTTATCGACCTTGAAAGGTATCTTCCCGGTATCAGAGAAAAATGTGACTGGCTGGAGG
This sequence comes from uncultured Desulfobulbia bacterium, assembly GCA_964509775.1. GTDB lineage: Bacteria > Desulfobacterota > Desulfobulbia > Desulfobulbales > CAZDYX01 > CAZDYX01. The sequence goes on from CAZDYX010000414.1 coordinate 436, forward strand.
CGGCCACGCCCAGAACCTTCCATCGCTATACCCTCCATACCAAGGGGACCTCGTTCGGGACCAAGTTCGAGGGCCTGGATATCTCCCGTTCCCTTTTCAAGGTGGTCAAGGGACTCTTTCACGTGGGCTCGGTCGGTATCATCATGTCCGGCTGGCTGGGCGCCATCAACTATGGCGTGATCGTGTCTCATGATGTGGATGCCTTCCTGCGGGATGTTTAATCGTAACCGTTCACCCACGTTTGTTGGTCTACGAGTAGGGGCGGGTTTCAAACCCGCCCTGTGTGGTGCGCCTTCCGATTGGGCGGGTTTGAAACCCGCCCCTACCCTTCCCCCTCGCAAGGGTCAGGAAGGGGTATTCCGGCTTGGCCGCATGGATCAATCCTTCACCCCCATCCCAACCTTCCCCTCGGGGGAAGGGGCTCGATTGGAACGATGCTACTCGAACTTCCGTTACCTGGTGAACGGTTACGTTTAATCTATATTCTCCTTTTGTTGCAATGTTGCATTTTATGGGGACCAATTCGGGGTAACATCCCGAATTGTCAATGAACGGCGTGTTCCACTATCTGTTTGGCAAGATTGCTGAAAACAAAGTGGTGAAATGGTATCATAGAATACCAATATAGCCTTCCAAGCAACCCGCGTGGATAAAAATGGGCTGTCTGGACCAGCTTATCCCCTTGAATGTCAAACTCAAGCCAGGCCTTGCCCGGCAGTTTCATCTGGGCAAGCAAGAGCAGTCGCTTGTTTTCCCGGATATCGGCCACCTTCCAGAAATCAAGGGCATCGCCCACTCGCAGCCTGCTGCTATCTCTGCGTCCTCGATTTAGTCCGTAGCCGCCTAATATTTTGTCTATCAGCCCCCTGAACCGCCAGAGCACATTGAAGGCAAACCATCCTGTTTCGCCGCCCAGAGAGGAAATGGATCCAAAAACGCGCTCGGCCGTTAGATTGCCCAGAGAAATCTCTTGCCGGTCGCGAAAGATGGCGCTTGAGGTGTCGTCTAGGTCCTTGATGTCACAGACCACTCCGGCACTGCTGTCACACCAGCGACTTATGACCTGATTGTGCTCTATCTCGTCAATGGCCGAAAGGACCGCCTGGTCGAAAGCCATAGGTGTTATCTTGGGGAAATAACGCCTTGCATGGTCATTTTGCATAACGGTCTCGGACTTGAGCCCTTCAATCAAGGGCGCTGCAATGCTATAGGGGATCGGCGAAAGGAAAATCAACCCGTACGATGCCAACCTGGGGCCTAATATTGGGACAGTAACAAACACCCTCCGCAGCTCCATAACCCTGGCCGTCTCCTTAATCATGTTCTTGAAGCTCATGGGTGTGGTGCCGATATCGACAATAAGATTGCCCGTTATATCAAGCCCGATTGCACCTCCAAGATAGGAAAGGGCATCATCTATTGCTATGGGCTGGCTTCTGGTGTTGACCCATTTCGGGGTTATCAGCACTGGAAGTTTCTGGACCAGATTCCGGATAATTTCAAAACTGGCGCTGCCCGACCCGATAATAACTCCCGCCCTGAACCAGATGGTCTGAAATTTATCCGGCCGGGCACTGAGGATCTCACCGGTCTCAATCCGGCTCAAAAGATGCCTGCTCGCCGTCTCTTTGGCCCCTAATCCGCCGAGGTACACAACCCTTTTTACCCCGGCCTCGATACATGCCTCGCGAAAATTTTCCGCACTGCGCCGATCACGCTCCTCGAAATCCCTTCCCGACCCCATGGAATGGATGAGATAAAAGGCAACATCCATTCCTTCGAGGGCTTCTAACAGCGCCTCTCTCTTAAAGGTGTCTCCTTCGAAGACCTCAACCTTCTGCTGAACAAAGGGACTCATCTTCTTTCTGTTTCTGACCAAAAGCCGTATGGAAAAATTGGGGCAACCGAGCAGCAGATACGTCAATCTTCTGCCGATGTATCCGGTAGCGCCGGTGATTAAGATTTTTTTCATAATTCTCCTACTCTCCCTCGCAGTGCAAGCTATTGGACACACTTGACCTCGGGGGTATTGTCAGTGGTCTGTAAAGTTCTCCTCTTTCCCCTTACAAGGGGGAAGGCCGAGATGGGGGTTGAAAAAATGGTGGGTACTTAAGTCATTGAGGCGTTTACCTTGTTTCCCCAGCATCAACCAAAAAGTAAAGCGGTTCCCATGGCTATCATGGCTATGACGGTGGACTCAATCTTATCACCCATGTCGCTTCTGACATTGGTTACTATAATCAATTTTACATTTTCGGCCAATGAACCAAACAGTGAATTTGCTTCAGCAAAAAAATAGATATACGGTAAATATTCGGTTAACCCGCTAACCTGAACCTGGCCTTGATCATCGTTTCGGCAAACCGGACCAGACAATCCGGGCGCAGGAACAAGGGCAGGTTTGAAACCTGCCCCTACGGGCGCTGATCTTGCCGCTCTCTCCCGGTCATCCGTCTTTTTGTAGGGGCAGGTTCTAAACCTGCCCTTTAGGCGCTGAATGCACCGCACTCCGCCGAAACGATGATCAAGGCCCCTGAACCTATTCCTCCTTCAAATGAAGCAGCGGCTTTTCAGAAGATAATTTTTTTTTAGACCCCCTCATTTTATGCAGAACACTGGCAAACAAATAATGAATGGCAGGATTGCGATTATGTGTTGGCCCGATTCGGGAAAACAAAAAAAACGGCCCGTGCCGGTTATCGGCAATATGTTTCGGAAGGAATAGCGCAGGGTGAGCGACCGGAATTGGTAGGCGGTGGTTTGATCAGGTCGCTCGGTGGTTGGTTTGAAGTCAAAGCGCTACGGAGAATGGGTGGCCATGCGCTAGTGCGGCGTCCCAGAAGTTCTTCCCATGGAATTCGCAATTTAAGGAGCCTCTTGCAAAACTAACCCACGGATACCACCTGGTGGATAATTTTGGTGTCATGGCCACAGCATATTGTATGTCCTTCGTAGTTTTGCAAGAGGCTCTAA
>CAZDYX010000415.1:0-3384 GCA_964509775.1 uncultured Desulfobulbia bacterium
CTTGTTCAATATTCGACATTCTATTTTTATGGCGCAATAATTACGTTAACACAGTAAAAGGTCAGTCGACAAGGCCCTGGATGCGGTATTCGTTAAGCTTGTTGCGTAAGGTCCGGACACTTACGCCTAAGAGTTTAGCGGCATGGGTCCGGTTATTATCGGTTTTGTGCAGGGCATGAAGGATCATTTGCCGCTCCACCTCCCTTAAGGGTGTGACCTCAGAGGAGGTGAGTTGGTTCATCATTTTTTCCTGCGGCCGGCTGCTGGCCGAGGGATGGGACTTCTCCCAGAAATCCCCGACATCCAGGACCTGGCCATCGCAAAGAAGGACGGTGCGTTCAATAAGGTTTTCAAGTTCGCGCACATTCCCCGGCCACGGATGATTGACCAGGGAGGCAAGGCCGGCCTCGGTGATCTTCTTGATCTCCTTCTGGTACATAGAACAGTATTTATGGAACAAATAATCGACCAGGATCGGAATATCGCCCTTTCTTTCCCTTAATGGCGAAAGACGCAAGGGAATGACATTGAGCCGATAGAAAAGATCCTGCCTGAAGGTACCGTTTTCGACCTCCTGTTCCAGGTCCCGGTTGGTGGTCGCCACGACATGGACGTCAACCGGAATGGTGGTCCGGCCGCCTATGCGGTCCACCGCCTGTTCCTGCAATACCCGGAGCAATTTGGCCTGCAGATGAAAGGGGATCTCACCGATCTCATCCAATAATAAAACCCCCCCATGGGCAAGTTCGAATTTACCCTTGCGGGTTGTGATCGCGCCGGTGAAGGAACCCTTTTCGTGGCCAAAGAGTTCACTTTCAAGCAACCCCTCAGGAAGGGCCGCACAATTAATGGCCACAAACGGCGCCTCCCGCCGGTTGCCCTGTTGGTGAATATACCGGGCGATTAGTTCCTTTCCGGTCCCGCTCTCTCCCAAAATCAGCACCGTGGCCTTAGTGAAGGCAATGCTTTTTGCCCGTTTCAACAACCGACACATCTTATCATCATTGCCGATGATGGGCCGGTCCGATGGCTGGTCGCCGGGCCGGGCAAATCCGACCCTTTTAAGCATTGCTGCCTCATCCCTGGAGGCGAAAATCCGGTCAACCGTCTCTTCGATCACCTCCACCGGAAAGGGCTTCAGGATATAATCGGCCACCCCGAGTTTCATGGCCTGGACTGCCGTCTCCACGGTCCCATACCCGGTTATGACAATCACCGGTATCTGGCCGTCAAGCTGGGTCAATGCGCGCACCAGCGCAAGCCCGCCCATCTCCGGCATCTTGAGATCCGTGATGATGAGATCGGGCCGGCGGTGCTCCACCTGCTCCAGGGCCATCCGGCCATCTTCGGCCACCAATACCTCATAACCGTGCCTGGTCAAGGCCTCGAAAAGGGCGATGCGCATGTTCTGCTCATCATCGACCACCAATATCTTCCGGGAGCGAGTAGACATCATTCCTCCCCTCAAGACCGTGCCGGGAGCACCAGGTCATATGGCAGTAAGACAATAAAGGTTGCCCCATGGTCCAAAACGCTTTCCACTTCTATATACCCATGATGGGCCTCGACGATACGATGGACAATGGCCAGTCCCAGGCCGTTTCCTTTCTTACGGGTGGTAAAAAAAGGGTCGAAAATCCTCTCCCTGTTCTCCTCGGCAATGCCTTCGCCGGTATCGATAAACCTGACCTCCAGAAACTCCCGTCCCGGTTCAAAGGGATACACCGTGCAGGTGGCGATAGTCAGGTCGCCGCCTTGCGGCATACCCTGCACGGCATTTAAGACCAGATTAAGGGAAAGCCGGCTCAACAGGTCCCGGTCCGCATCAATCTCGGGAAGCACATGGTCATACCGGGTTTCAACCCGGATGCCTTTTCCCATGTTCATCATCTCAAGTTGCTTTGCGGTATCATCAAGCCACGCCGAAACATTCACCGGCCCAAGCCTGGGAGACGGCACAGAGGAAAACGTGGCGTAACTGTCCAGGAAATGATCCATGGACTGAATCGCACTGATCATGAACCCCGTAATCCGGGTCATATCATCATCACCCTGGAGTTCACGACGCAGGATAGAGGCGTAGAGGGCCAGACTTCCCAGGGGGTTTTTTAGATCCTGGGTGATCCTTTCCGCCATATCCGCCATGGCCGCAAGCCGTCTTTGCCGATCAATCTGGGTCTCCATGCATCGGACCGGGGGACAAACCATCATTTTTTACTTCCTTGTTTGGGGGTAAATACTTAGGTTGTTTAGACTGTAGGAGGATAGGCTGTAGGCTGTTAGGCTATAGGCTACAGCCTTTTATTAGTAGTTGCACTTAATCTTCCCCTACAGTCTAACAGCCTACAGTCTACAGTCTATCTACCTAGTTACGTTTTGGACGCAACACCATCTCCACCTGTTTTGTGGCCTTTTTTATGGCAAGCCCCTGCAATCGTTGTTCCGCCATCTTGGCCAATAGCGTGTTGGCCGGATTCAAGGCCTTCTCAAAATGGGCCTGGGCCTTTTCTTCGTTCCCGGTCTGTAAATAAACATCACCCAGATGAAGTTGAACTGCCTGGGGAATATCCCCCTGCTCCGACATCCCCCCCCCAATTGCCAAGGAATATACCTCGATTGCCTCCGGCAGACGGTGTGCGGCGCGGTATGAGTCTCCAAGCCTTAAACACCATTTCTGGAGTAGATCAGAAGAAATTAATTTTTCCTCTTTAACCTGCCCAAGTTGCTCCGCCAGCTCCGGCAACTTGCCCAAGGAAAGAAGAAGTTCCATTCTCGCCTCGGCATAGGATGCCTTCTTTTGGGGATCAGTTTCAGCCCCAAGGGCCTTGGCATATGAGTCCAATGCATCTTTAAATGATTTTTCTTCTTCCTGAATCCTGGCCGTAAGGTAATATATCCGGCCCAGAAAGGGCTTGGTCTGATCCATTTTTCGGAGCTGTTTCAATAACTCTTGTGCTGTTCGAAGGTCCTTTTTGGCAAAAGAGAGATCAACCCGGCGCATAAAAAGGTCTGCCTTGTTCTCTTCCGTCAACGGCAGATCCAAGGCCCGAAGATACGCCTTTGCCGCCTCGTCATAGAGAATAAGGCCTTGCAGCGCCCTTCCCATGAGATACAACAACCTGCCCTGTTTATAGGCAGAAACAATATCGTGTTCCTCCACATAAATACGGTAAATCTCCTTTTCAGCGTTTTTTGCCAACAACTCTTCGACGCGGGACACGAGGACCTGTCCCATGATCTGCTGCACTGCCTCCCGTTTCGTGTCATCTTTCGAGGCAACCCGAAGATAAGATCGGCCCAGATCGTAGACATTGTCATATTCCTTTCTATTCATGCACCGAAGGAGAAGGCCGTACCGCGCTTCTTGGGCAATGGACTCCCGAT
>CAZDYX010000416.1:0-3369 GCA_964509775.1 uncultured Desulfobulbia bacterium
ATCCCGTTGGGATACTTGCGACCCGCTCTTTTGGGCCTTGATAATTGTTTCGGCCTTTCACAAGGTGGGCCAAGGGGGATTTGGACGTTTTGAGGGGCTGTGCACCTCAATCCTCTTTATATTTTCCCCTTTCCCTCATAGGGCAACGGACAGCGGGCGCGATGTCTATCCCCTACGGTTAGGAGGTGGGGCAAGATGGTACGGCAGGTCGGGAGGGCAAATTCGCAGCGGGGATGAAAGGGGCAGCCGTCGGGTCGCCTGGCCGGATCGGGCACTGTGCCCGGAATGGAGTAAAGCGGTCGGCCCCGTCGGTTCCGGTCCGGAAGAGACATGAGGAGCCCTCTGGTGTAAGGGTGGCTCGGCCGCTTAAAGATATCCTGGGCGCTTCCCTCCTCCACGAGTATTCCGGCATACATGACGCAGATGCGGTCCGCGATCCTTGCAACTACCCCCAGATCATGGGTGATGTAAAGGAGGGACATATCCCGGCTTTCTTTTAATTCGGCGAGCAGGTGCAGGATCTGGGCCTGAACCGTCACATCCAGGGCCGTGGTGGGCTCATCGGCAATGATAAGTTCGGGATTGCAGGCGAGTGCCATGGCGATCATCACCCTCTGCCGCTGGCCGCCGCTCAACTGATGGGGATAATCCCCGAGGCGCTGGTCTGCCGGGGAGATGTTGACACTGGTGAGCAAATCTATGGTCCTTTTTCTGATTTCCCGACTGCCGACCCCTTCGTGGATCGCAATGGCCTCGCCGATCTGGTCCCCGATGGTGAATACCGGATTAAGCGAGGTCATCGGTTCTTGAAAAACCATGGCGATATGACGGCCGCGGATCTTTTGCCATTCCTGTTCTTGAAGGGTCCGAAGCTCTTGCCCGCCGAACAGGATTTGGCCGTTTATTTTTGCCGGCGGGGCTGCAATAAGCCCGAGAATTGCCAGGGCCGAAACGGTCTTGCCGGACCCTGATTCGCCCACCAGACAGACGGTCTCCTTTCTTTTTATGGTAAGGCTTAAGCCGTCCACGGCCCGGATTTCACGCTGTCGGCCGGGGAAGCTGATTTTGAGATCGGAAACGGTAAAAAGGACTTCCCCGGCCATCAGTTCCTCCTCGCAAGCCTTGGGTTTAAGGCGTCGCGCAGTCCTTCGCCCAGGAGATTAAAGGCAAGGACCACGACCAGGATGGCGAGGCCCGGGGCAAAGGTAAGCCAGGGGGCATCAAAGAGAAAGCGTTTGCCGTCGGCAAGGATATTGCCCCAGGTGGCATGGGGCGGCGGGACTCCGAAACCGAGGAAGCTCAAGCCCGCCTCGGTGAGGATGGCGCCCGCAATGCCGATGGTGGCGGAAACTAGGACCGGCGCCATGGCATTGGGGATCATATGCCGGAAGATGATGCGCAGATCCCTTACCCCCAAGGCCCGGGCCGCGGTGACAAAATCCCGTTCCCGCAGGGAGAGGAATTCCGCCCGCACGAAAAGGGCGGTCCCCATCCAACTCGTAAGCCCGATGACGATCATGATGTTGTAGATGCTGGCCGGAAGCACTGCCACCACGGTGAGGATGAGAAAAAAGCTCGGAAAACAGAGCATGATGTCCACCGTGCGCATGATCACCGCGTCAAGGGAGAGTATTTCCCATGACCACCAGGAGAAAAGTCCGGACCTCGTGGATCCCAATGCCCTTTTCAGAAAAGGGCAAAGAAAGAGGGAAAGGCCGGCGGCGGCGATGGTTCCGCCCCAGCCCGGCAATCCGGCTCCGCCCAGGAGTGGGCCGCCGATGACCAGGAAGGATGCAAAGACGTGGCCGGCCGTGAAACGGCGATGGCCGAAATAGCCGGCGAGGGCGCCTACCACAATACCCACGAGCACGGAAATGCCCACCGCCACAAAGCCGACGGTCAAGGAGACCCATGCCCCTTCAAGCATTCTGGCAAAGACATCCCGGCCCAGATCATCGGTTCCCAAAAGATAGATCCCCAGTCGGGGGAGTTGCTTTACGGTCAACAGGTCCGGGTTGGGCGCGGCCAGGGGCGGCCGCAGTTTTTCGGAAAGCCTTACCATGGACGGGTCAAAAACCGGCCTTGACCCGGTGGTGAGAATTGCCCCGCCAATGGCGATCAGGAAAAACAGGACCAGCACGATCAACCCGCCGATCGCAAGCCGGTTTTCTTTTAAAAGGACCCAGAGCTCCGGTTGGGCCGTGTTTTTTCCCTTGGCATCCTTCATTACAGGCGTATCCTCGGATCCACCAGCATGAAGAGGAGATCGGAAAGAAAGGTGCCGATTAGCACCAGCACCGCAGAGATGAAATTTACCGTGAGGATGATGGGATAGTCCCGGGCGAGAATCGCCTCATAGGCCATCCTTCCCATACCGGGCCAGGAAAAGATGGACTCGATGATCACTGAGCCGCCGATCAATCCCGGCAATATCAGACCGAACATGGTTACGAATGGCAGCAGGGCGTTGCGGAGGGCATGCCGGTAATGCACCTGATCGGACGACAATCCCTTGGCCCTGGCGGTCCGCACATAATCTTGGTCCACCACCTCAAGCATCTGACTCCTCACGTATCGAGAGAGGACAGCAATCCCGCCCGTGGCGCCAAGGATTGAGGGAAGGAGAAGATGCCAGACCCGGTCCATGGCGAGGAAGGGCCAGGATGCGCTTCCCAGGCCGAAGGTCTTCATGCCGATCACCGGCACATGAAAATGGGTAACCACGAGGATAATCAAAAGATAGGCAAAAAAGAATCCCGGAATGGAGATGAGAAAATAGGACAGAAACGTGGTGGTCCGGTCATAGAATCCACCCCTGCCCAATGCCGCCCGGATCCCGACCGGAAAAGACAGGGTCCAGGTGATGATGGTGCCGACAATAAAAAGCGGCAGGCTGTTTAAAAAGCGGTCAAGGATCTTGCCCAAGACCGGCTGATTGTCCTTCCAGGATACCGTGGTCCCGGAAAAGAGATCCCGGTAAAAATAGATGTATTGGACATGGAGGGGTTTATCAAGGTGAAATGCCTTCTGAAACCGCTCCACGATCTCAGGGGTGAATTTGGGGTTCAGCGGGTCCACCTGGCTTGGTTTTCCGGGGGCAAGATGGATGATCAAAAAAGAAACGATGGAGACAAAAAAGAGGGTGATCGTTTTTTGGACTATGCTGCGGGTGATAAAGGAAAACATGCAGCTCCTGTTAAAAGGTCGAAAAGCTCAAATTGCCGACTTGTAATATCAAACACTTATAAACCTGGTAGCGTTGACGGAGCGGTTTTTTGCGAGGCCAACCATCCCTGATTCATCCTACGTATACCATTTACCCTTTATCCTGGGAAGTCAAATCGAACGGGGCGGTTAGGGTGAAAAAAG
>CAZDYX010000417.1:0-1147 GCA_964509775.1 uncultured Desulfobulbia bacterium
CCCCAGGAAATTTTTGCAACGTGCTGTTGCAGATTTAGATGATTACCCAATGTCCCGGTCTTTGCCGAGGACTGAAACAATACCCCATCCTTGGCGGACGATCCCGGCATTTTTGCAACGGCCTGTTGCAAAAATGGAGGCTCCCCGTACTCACGGAAAAATCGAATCATGTACCCGATATTTCGCTCGGAAAATCCCTTTACCTCGGGAAGTTCATTACGAATATCTCTGGCCAGCCTAGGAATGATCCCGGCACCCCAGCCTTCCATCTGCTGCCGTTGGTGAATCATCCGTCCAATGTCCCAGTACATCAGGATCATCTCCGTATTGGCGGAGAGAGCCGCCCTGATCTGGGCCTGACGGATTCGGTCTTTGATCTCGGCCAGGAGACCGCCGTAAAAGACCAGATTAGAATTCATACCCAATCCCCTTCAAGATCTCGTGGATGAGATTCTTCAGCTCGCTGCCCCTGGCAAACTGGTCCTCCAGCTTGCCAGGTGAAAATCTTCACCTTCTCATCGAAGGGAGCCGTCATACTCTTCTGTCTCGGTGCTGATATACCGGCAATTGATCTTGCCTCTTAAGCCGAACGTCTGCATCATCGAGAGGCCCGCTTTATGGCCGATGTTGTTAGATATTTGCTTTGCTGAGAATGAACCATGTGAATATGCGGTCTTCATTTTCCCTTGGGTCTTTATCACGGCGGATTTTTCCCGTTGAAAGAACGACAAAATCATGCTCCAGGAGAAATTCGATAAGGGCAAATCCCTCTGCAATCTCGACGGAATTTTGGAAGCACTCAATGGCACTTCGAATTATGAGGGATGCTCTATCGCGGGGAGATTCGAACAGCTGAATTTCCACATCTACAAGGCGACAAGACAGGAGTTGCGAATATTGGTTTTTTCGTTTTGCTCGGTCACGGTCGTCTTGGTCTTCCAGTGCGCGTTGCATCGGGCTTATTTCTTCCGCTTCGTTAACGTTTGGGGTAGCGCTGTTGACTTCATCGTATAAAGCATCAATTTCCCGAAAGAGATCTCGTGAATCTTTCTCGCTTAGTTGCTTATCCATCATGGGTCTCCTATCAATCAAAGCCGAACGCCCCGGATGAGGAGCGCGCTGCAGGCGCGTCTGCTCGATCCGGATT
>CAZDYX010000417.1:1157-3346 GCA_964509775.1 uncultured Desulfobulbia bacterium
GCAGTGAACTGACTCGCCTTTCGGAACCATTCTTCCAATATGGGCCTGGATTCAGGATGATGCTGCCAAAACTCTCTCAACGGCTTTTTTGAGATGATTCGCATCAGATTATTCTACGTGATTTGCCTGAATTAACCGCACCGCTGAGGATAGTGGCTATCTTTCAAGATTAGACTGACAACGCCGGTCAGTATCGCCCACATGATTTTTTCCATATGACCGAAACGGGTTTCCATGACATTCAGGCGATTTTCTATTTTCATTCCCACTTCGACGATATCGTGCTTTGTGGCCACTTCGGAATTCAACACCTTTTTAAGTGCTTCTGATTGTGCACGTGCCTGGTTTTCGGGAATGCCTGCCTGTTTCAGGGTTTCCACAAATTCCAACGTATCGAAAGTAACGGTGCCCATAATAAAGCCTCTCATGGTTTCAAGCGGTTTACCTGCTCAAAAGTTCCAACGCAAATCCATGTGCATAATCCCCACGGTTTGGTGGATACACTATTAAACCCGTAGGATGCGGTAAGTCAAGCGAACCGCATCAATCACGACACACACCACCCAGTCGTAGGGATGCGGTTCCTTCGTCACCGCATCCCTACGGACGTGGCCTAACCCGACCTTGTATGATCCCCATTTGTGCGAATTATGGGATACAAGCCAACACATCCGTTGACGGTGTCGCAGCGCTGTACGATGAAGCTCCAGAGAAAGTGGTGTCTCCTGTAATGAACGCCGTAAGAACCGTCGTAGGTGTATCCTCCAGATAGTTGGTCCAGTCGTTTTTTTGCGTATTTGACGCTCTTATCTGCGAGGGTGTACGTTCGCCGGCAAAAATAACCACCCCTTTGCAGCTTGAGGTATTAACCGTCAGACAAGTTGAACCGGAAATGCATCTTGCATACAGAAGATTGTCCTGCCATCGTTTCAAGTAAGTGGTTGTGCAAGCAGAAACCGGTACCCGCCCTATCTCCAGACTACCGACTGTTGTTCCTCCCGAGGTTTCATCCGCAGGAGAATTATAAAAATCACTAATTGTTCCAGGTGGCGGAAGGCTACTTAATTCTGATTTGGCTTTGGATAACAAGTCAGTATTCACAAATAGATTGAAGTTGTTGCGCCTTTTTATGGCTCTGAAGATGTCATCCGAAGTAAGGGTCAAGAGTCGGTCATTGGTCAGCTTGTTGCCGCTGGAATCGGCAACGGGCCCCATAATGAGCGATTTGGGTGTGGCAAAGGGATAAATGCCGGTAGAATTATTAATACCCGCGAAATAGTTGACGATGTTGTTGATCAGCGGATTAGCATTGAAGGTGTCCAAGTAATTGCGCGTATCATAATTTCCGCCACATTCGGTTACGGTGTCCACTACGGATGTCGTTCGACTCTGGCCGTCAGATGTGGTACCGGGGGCAAAGATCACGGCTACGGGTCTTTGTTGGTAATTTGTTCCTACCGTGCTGACGGTGCCTCCAGGTGTGCCGTTGGAGGTGAAAGTGTCGAATTGGCCAAGCGTATCCCAGTTCATGAACTGCGTTTTTTCCTGATCCTGGTATGTTCCGGAAACTGCGTACCAAAGGCATTCGCCGCTACCATCCCGTAAAGGTGCCAGCCCTAGCGTTTTCCAGGGAAGGCGGCCAACAACACTCGTGTTGTTACTATTCCCTGGAAAGTTGCCCGCTGTAATTCCTTCCTCCGGTGTGGTATTACGCGAAGACCCCAAGTCAGGAAGAAGCAGATATCCATTAACTTCCGAGGAGTGGGTGTCGGAATAGGTTATGGCCCACCCAATCAACGCATCCTTGGCCTGCGCCAGTGCCGCACTGGTGATCTTGTCCCGCCCGATATGACTGGTATTGAGGGCCTTGAGCATCAGAAAAGATGCCGCAACAACGAGAATCATGATTAACACGAGCAGCGCTGCTCCTTCTTGCCTTTTCATGGTTTTATGTACCTACTCAGGTTGTTTAGACTGTAGTCTGTTAGGACTGCGTAAAGAACGAATCAAGGATCCCAACACCTATTCGGTCAAAAATTTCGGCCAATTTAAAAGCTCTGAGCTTTGTATGATCTCGCATGGTTATTCCCCCCTAATCCACCTAAACACCTACAGACTATCCACCTGAGTAGTTATGGTTTTATGTACCTACTCAGGTTGTTTAGACTGTAGTCTGTTAGGACTGCGTA
>CAZDYX010000418.1:0-3328 GCA_964509775.1 uncultured Desulfobulbia bacterium
TCAGAATTCAGAATTCAGGAGTCAGGAGTCAGGAGTCAGAATTCGCCCTGAACATGCCCAGCTTGTCTTTACTTCTGTATTCTGACTCCTGACTTCTGAATTCCTTTTCATGATCTAGGGGTGATCAGAAATATGATCATGAATATTTGAACCAGAACTATGGCCGCAGAAAAAGACACGCAAATCGAATTTGGTGACGACTGGCTGGAGGATGTCTCATCCGACACCCAGGGGATAGAAGTACCTTCAGAGAGCCCCTCCGAAGAAATTTCCCTTGAGTTGGACCAGTCAGCCATTGATTCATTGCTGGGAAGTAACGTCGCCACCAATCCCCCCCAACAAAATTCACCGGCCGTTGCTGAAGATAATGACGCATTTGAATTGGATCAGGACACCATTGACAACCTGCTTAAGGGCGTTAATCCCGAACCACCCAATAATGCATCATCCCAGACAACGGAGCAGGATATTGAACTTGATCAAAATGATATTGACAAGTTATTCGCCATAGGCATGGGTGACGTCAAGGAAGAAGCGGTCAAGCAGGAAGTAGGCCAGGATGCTATCGACAACCTGTTCGATGGTGCCGCATTCAAAAAAGAGGAACCCTCTCCACTGGTTTCTGAAGAATCCCTTGAATTGGATCAAGGTGACATCGACAAGCTGTTTTTCGGTGGTCTTGACAACAAAGAACAAGAATCAGCCCTCCAGGAGGGCGCGCTGGCCGGGCTTGCCCAAGAGGATGTAAATGCCCTGTTCTTTGAAAAAAACCGAACATTTGAGACACTCCAGCAATCGGCTCCGGCACTAACATCCACCCCCGTTGACAACAAGGTCCATCCCCAAGGGTTAGACCAATTTGCAGGTAACGAAGAAGAAACGCAGATCCAATCCATGAGCATGCGGACCTCAGTTCAGGCCGAATCTGAGCCGGAAAAGAAGGACCCCCCGAAAAAAATGCCGGCCGCGACATCAGAACAATCAGGGAAAAAGTGGAGGATCAAGATTCCTCGTCCAATCCCTCGCCGAGTGCTCATTACCGCAATTGCCGCCGGTATCACAATGATAGTGGGAGTTGGGCTCTTTCTTTATGGCTCCAAGGGAAAAAAGGCAAGCGAGGCAATAAAAGAGCCCCCTCCTGTCGTCACCGTAGCTACAGAACCGGCGCCAATAGCGCAACCAGTTATACCTCCTCCCAATCGTCCACCCGAGGTCATGGACAGAGAGATTAATTTCGAGCAAATTGCAGGAGGGATCGATATTAATCTTATGGGAACTGATCCTGATGAAGAACCATTACGGTTTGAGATCACCAAGGCCCCTGAATACGGTACAATATCCGGGGGTTATCCAAATATTACCTATACTCCGACGTCCGCCTTTCCAGGAAGTGATCATCTTGAATACCAGGCATTCGACGGCAAAGACAAGAGCCGGATCGCCATGGTCACGATTAGCGGCCCAGACATGACGCAGGCAAAGATTGTGAAGCAAAAATCGACCCAGTCCGAAAAACCATTTTTAGCGGCCAAGAATGTTACCTTGACCGGCCTCAGCACTCAGCCGATTCTTATCAACTGGCAAGAAATATGGCACCAGGCAAATAAGTATTCTTTTCCAGACCAGGGGAGGGTAGAGATTAACAAAAGTAATCTTCATGGTGAATTAACAAAAATTGGCCCCTCTCTCTACCAATATCAGCCCCAGAGGGTTTTCTCGGGGACAGAGGAGATCTGGTACCATTTTCGAGTTGGTGATAAAAAATCGTCAATCAAAAGGTTGGCCTTGCGCATCAACCGGGGTGATTTCCCTCCTCAAATTCATCTCTCCACCTTGGCGCCGGACGACATTGGGGTCGGTGACACTGTTGTGCTTGATGCAAGTAAAACAACTGATGAAGATCGGAGGGCGCTCACCTTTCGGTGGCAACAGATAGCAGGTATACCGGTTTTGCTTGAGCCCAAGAACCTAGAAAAGTCGGCGGTATCTTTGGTGATGCCGGCTACTTTTCCTACGGGCAAATATCCTGATGTTGTGATTCAGATGACCGCAACCGATAAATGCGGTCAGGATGCGTCCGACAGGGTTACACTCCGGGTCACCAAACCTATATCTACAAGACATTCAGTCCTCTGGCCTCCACATTAAGATTTGCCCTAGACGACCTGAAACACACCAGGAGGCAAGAATCACCCATCACAACATCTCCAACAAGGTCTGACTGATCCTATCAAGGGGGACGACCCGGTCAACCGCGCCGGTTCCTATGGCCTCCTTGGGCATACCAAAGACCACGCAACTCGCCTCGTCCTGAGCAATAGTTTTCGCACCTGCCTCCTTCATCTTTAGCATACCCTGGGCTCCGTCCCGACCCATGCCGGTAAGAATGACCCCTATGGCATTAGCTCCCCCATAGATGGCGACCGAGCTGAAAAGAACATCCACGGCCGGGCGTTGATGACAAACCATGGGACCACTCTTGATATTAACATAGTAACGAGCGCCACTCTTTCGCATTACCATATGAAAATTTCCAGGGGCTATCAGGGCGGTCCCAGACACCACAGAATCCCCATCTTGTGCCTCCTTGACCTGAATTTGACAAATATCATTGAGATGCTGGGCAAAACTGGTGGTAAAATGGGCTGGCATATGTTGCACAATCAAGATTCCGGGGACAGCGGGTGGAAGTTGAGTCAGTACTGTTTTAAGGGCCTCTGTCCCGCCAGTGGATGCGCCGATTGCAACAATTTTATTGGTGCTTTGACTGAGGGAAAGTTTTGGTTTTATCACGGCCGCAGATTGTCCGGTTTTACTCTGTTCCTTAAGCCTTCGGCGCACATCCACTCTTGCTGCTCCCCTGATCTTCTCCGCCAGTTGGACGCTCATATCGCCGACGGAATACGCCGGACCCGGCTTACTAATTACCTCGACAGCACCGATATCAATAGCCTCAAGCGCCAATGCACCTCCTTTTGCAGTTATCGAACTTACGATAATGACGGGCAGGGGGAAATATTTCATAAGCTTTCGAAGAAAGGTGATCCCGTCCATGCGTGGCATTTCGATATCGAGGGTTACGACATCAGGTTTGAGGGCAACGATTTTATCGCGTGCCACATAAGGGTCCGGTGCTGAGCCAACCACTTCGATGTCCGGTTCACGCGAAAGTTCCTCACTGAAGACCTTACGGACAACGGCTGAATCGTCAATAATCAACACCCTAATCTTATCCATACCGCCCTACCGTGTCTTTTCAATGCTTGTCCGCCAGTAACTACTCAGGTCGATAGTCTGAAGGGGTTTAGCCTGTTAGCAACAGAGAAAG
>CAZDYX010000419.1:0-3327 GCA_964509775.1 uncultured Desulfobulbia bacterium
TTCTCTATTGCTAACAGGCTAAACCCCTTCAGACTATCGACCTGAGTAGTTACGTGAGCGGCTGCTATATCACTACAATCTTTTTGAGATGCTGCTATCCCACCATTGACGTATAAGGGTTTTAAGGGATCCACTAACGAAAACTTATTCATAGCTACGGCGGAGGCAATGAAAGCAGTTATAATCCCTTTTTTCTCAAGTGCATTATTGGTTAAATCTTTATTGTCAATCAGCCCGTCAGCGTTGGAGTCCACCTCTGTTGAACCGCCTGAGGGGCCATTTGCCTTTTGTACAGCCGCTATCCATCCCTTCAGGTCTGTAGATGTGTTATCAACTTCCATAACAACCAAACCCCATCTTGCTCTTTCCCTTATCATTTCCATTTGGCGTGATGCAACAACGGCAATCAACACCAAAAAAAGCATCAATCCGATCGGGAGATAGATGCCGTTGTTTTTTTCCACACCGCTGGCACGGGAAATTTCTCCGGCCATCTGTTTGTTTGAAACAGGATGCATCTTCCTTATTTTGAGCATTTTTTTCTTGATATTTTTGTAGTAAAGATAATTCCCGGTTATCCCGGAAATAATCATCACAAATGGAATAGTAACTATTGGAATGTAGAGCAAAAAAAATACCGTTCGCCAAAGATAAATTTTTCTGTACTCCATCCAGAATAGAGGCACAAAAAAAGCCGGCCAATTCCATGTTGCAGAAAATGTATCAACTCCACCCTTGCTGAATTGCTTGAATATTGCGATATACCGGTCAGCATTCTTGCCGACAAAAACCATATAATCTTCATCCGTTATTTGCGCATCCACACACCTCTGTCGTGTAAAACTTTCTGCATATTCTAGTGTGTATGGTTTTATTTTTATGGTAGGCAAAAGGCTTAATATGACAATGGGAATTCCGCACAAAAACAAGCCGGTAATTGCCCACCACAAACTTCTATCAAGTCGACTAGCCGCAACAAGTCCGCCCAAACCCCCTATGCCTATAAGTATAAATACAATTGATTTGCAAAGCCATATCGTTTTTTCGTAAGGATAATCTGCAGATAGAAGCACGTCGCAAGAATAATCTTCGAAGACAAACACGTTTTCTGGGAACGAAAGCATGAATATGAAACCAGCAACAGTAAGAAGCCCCGAAATCCCGGCCGTTATTCTCCATCGTTTTGCGTATTGCTGACTATCTTTATTATTAGTCATTGCTAGGCTCTCATGACACCAGGGTTTAATACTTGAAGTACGTATATTCGATCGCATGTTGCACTATATACATAGCGCTGTCAAAGAAAGTAACCTATAAGACCATCAATACTCTCTTTTAATGAGTGGGTCTCAAACGTTTCCGGCACAGGTGGGCCCGGTGCTGACTGGCGGTGACAACCAGTCTTAAAAGGTCTCGGAAAGCACCCCGTACTTCAGTTCATAAACCGCGAGATCATCTGTCAAGGCATAAATGTCGGCGATAATGTCCTGTAAAATCATAAGGTCTCCTCCACCCTGGGGTTTCTCTAGACCATATGTTTAACCTCCTCTCACCTTACCGTATTTCATAAACCATTTTCCACCATTGTAACGTTGCGGGACGATATTTTTTCCAACTCGACAACCTGGGAAAGGTCTGGTTGCCCGCTCTAAACCCCGTTTTTCCTTAAAGTAACGAGGTGTTTACCTCCGGACATCTTCTTTGCCCACCAAAACCATTCCCTCCTTGACGCCCTGCTTTTCTTCATGGTAGATAGGCATAATAGAGGCTGTATTTGACTTTGAGGCGGAAGGTTGGCAGCCTATTTTTCCCTTCTGCCCTTGGCCACCCCGAAAGCAATTTCTTGTCACCTATCACCTCACCCACCCTATGAAAATTCCTACAAACGGAACTATTTTAGATATAGGGCAGGCTTTAGCAACAATTGCTGGAGTTTGTTTAAAACCAGTTCATCTGACAACAATTGCTGAAGTTTATTTAAAACCATATCATCAACGAGTTGGAGCAAATCAAGATTATTACACTTTTGTTCATGAATTCAGGCAAGATCAAGAGGGAGAGGATTGGCATTATTTATACTTGAGAATTGATAATTTGTTAGAAAAGGTTAAATCATCTTTACAAAGCAGTGGTTTTTATGAAACGAAACCAGAGTTTCCAAATAAGATTAATTGGGTAACAATGGGACACTGGGAAATAAGTTATGAGAAGCCTCCATTTAGGGTGACATGTCAAAAAATACAAAAAATAAATCTTTCTGGTGATCCAGTTAAGAACAAACCTTGCATGATTATTTTTCATGTTACTAAAGAAGTCCGCCGACGGCCTTTGAGAAGATGGTGGGTGTCACCGTTGTGGCCGGGAGGCAAGATGACAGAGGAGAACCGAACGCCGGCAGCGTGGGCGAGGAATTGCCTCAATGCCCTTCAGGAGTTGAATCCGTCCTATCGGAAGAACCGAGAAGTGACGGGACGTTTAATTGAATTCGTGAGAGAAGACGACAGTGGTTTGACTGTCTCCCACAACTTCATCAAGATTCGGGACTCATACAACTACTCCTTTGCGCTTCTTTTCACGACTCGGCGGACGCCTCTGCTCGTGCACTGCATGGTCGCGGGCAGCCGTTTCGATCACAACCGCACGATCTGGCGTCAGTTTCTGGACGATCTGGGCCTGTCCCAAAAAGATCCTGGATATCCAAAAGGAGTGTGGTCATTCGGGCCGTGGCGCAGTAATACAATGGAGAACCTGAGGCAGGGGCTGAAGGTGCCAGAAGAACACTTACTCCCTTTCTACCGGCAGCAGCTCCGCAAGGGAAAGGCTGCCTTGGTAGCCCTGTTTGAGGAAGCCATGCACATGGTGGACAGGCTTCCGACCGGCGTCAGCCAGGCGGACGCCATGATGCTCCTCGATCCTGGCGGAAGACGGGCGGAGATGTACAAGCGAGAGTGCTACTGCCTGGATGCGCTGAAGATCGCTCGGGGAGGGCGGTGTAACTATGAATGCGGCCCTCCTGAACCGGGATTCCTGGTGGAGGATGTTCCGCGGGATGTGATCGTACTTGACCAACTCAGCGTGTTCCTGCAGGAGCGCGACCTATTGCCCGACGTCGTTGATATCGCGAGGAAATTATGACACAACCATGCCATGCACACGGACGGGATTCCCTCTGGCGCTCCATTCCCGCCGGTGATGGCCAACGTTCTGCAGGGAGAAAAAAACTGGCTCATCGCGGAAAAGTGGGAAACAGCCCTGGATTGCCGCATTTTTTTGAGCTGTGCGGGTAGCTTCCGTGTTAGCGTATCCCATCATCGCAATCGGTATCGA
>CAZDYX010000420.1:0-3325 GCA_964509775.1 uncultured Desulfobulbia bacterium
TCAGGTCGGTTAGGTTGTTTAGACTGTAGTCTATTAGGACTGCACAAAAAACAAATCAAGGACCCTCCCCCCTGTCCACCTAAACACCTACAGACTATCCACCTGAGTAGTTACCATGGACAAGACTAATATCATGCTTTATCTGGGCGCCATTACCCTGGGGGCCTTTCACGCCTTTGAACCAGGGCACGGCAAGACCATTATCGCCGCCTACATGATCGGCTCCAAGGGACGGGCACGCGAAGGTGCCTTTCTTGGTCTCGTGGTCACCTTTACCCATACCTTCAGCGTCATTATACTGGGGATAGTGGCCAAACTCCTTTCCAGGACCTATACGGAAACCGAGTTGCATGCCTGGCTGGGACTCATCTCCTCCATCATTATTATCGTGGTTGGCCTCTGGATGCTGAAGGAAAGAATCTCCCCCCACTGCAGGCATCACCATTTCCATATTTTCGACGGTCAAAATGATCATGGTCATGGTCACGGCGGGCATCATCACTCGCATGGGGATCACCAGCACCATGATCATCCTCATCCTTCCTCCGGGATCAATGACCAATATCGCTATAACACCTGGAATCTCCTGCTCCTCGGGATATCCGGCGGGCTGGTTCCCTGCCCGGCGGCCATCGCCACCCTGCTTGCCGCCATTGCCGCCGGCAGGATCGGGCAGGGCCTCTTTATGGCGATTTTATTCAGCGTGGGCCTGGGCTCGGTCATGGTGGCCCTCGGGGTCTTTCTGTCCCATGCCGGACGGCTCACCGCGAGAATCGGTGAAAGCCTGGAATTCGGGCGCCGGATGGGGATAGTGAGTGCCATGCTCATCGTCATTCTTGGATGTTATACCCTGTATCACTCTGTTAGGGGTATTTTGTGATAGGAAGGCTTTCTTCTCATCCGGCGGCAGATAAATTAATAACCACGTAACTACCCAGGTTGGTTAGGTCGTTAGACTGTAGTCTGTTAGGAAGGAAATGGATCGGAGGATGGGCACGGTACGTCTCACATCTCGTCTTTCTCTATTGCTAACAGGCTAAACCCCTTCAGACTATCGACCTGAGTAGTTACATAACCACAAAGGCAGTAAGGAAAACAGTATGGGAAAAAAGATGTGGCAGTGTCTTGGATTAACAATCATTATGTTCGTTTTTATGGTCCCGCCGGCCTTAAGTTGCGTGGGAAGAATCCTCTATATCGGCGCCCGTGATACCGTAGCTGAAAAGGTGATGGCCGAGACCATCGCCTTGCTGATCAACGAGCGCACCGGAACCACGGTGAAAATCCGGTATTTCGACAGTGCGGCCCAGCTCTATGAGGGCCTAAAGACCACTGACGAGGAAAAACGGGCCGATATTGTCGTGGAAAACACCGAGGATGCTATGATTATGCTTAAGCTTTCCCGGGACCCCGATCCTAACCGGGAATTTGCGCAAGTAAAGGACCGATATGAAAAGGAGCTCGACCTTATCTGGCTTGATCCCTTCGGTTACAAGAACGCCAAGGGCGATATTGGTAAAACCATCAGCGCCCCCCTGGTCCGCCGTGATGTCCTGGCAAATTTTCCCCTCCTTCCCCGGGTCCTAAACAAACTGGCAGGCGCCCTTGACGACACGACCTTTACCGGTCTTATAAATCAAGTATTGGCAGGCGAGAAGCCCAAAAACGTGGCCAAGGATTTCCTGCGGGCCAAAAAATTCATTTGACCGGAGGGATGACGTTTTCATGCCGCAGCCAAAGCCCTTTTTTCTGCCTCCCTTTCTTGCGGTTGTGCTCGTCCTGATGGTAATAGTTAACGCCTCGCGGGCCTTCGGCCATATTGACTCGAACTCCATGCCCGATGCCGTGGCCGAGATGGAGTACAGGATTTTGCTGGAGTTTAAGCCAGAGGATACGGTGAGCAGAAACAAACTGGCCATGGTCCTCTATCGGCTGAATAAGCTTGAGGAGGCAAAGACGGAACTGACCACGATCCTTACGGCCTCACCCCATGATTTTAATGCCCTGGATCTCATGGGGGTCATCGCCCTCCAGCAAAAAAGATATGCCGAGGCGCTCCAATATTGTAAATCCGCGGCTGCGGTAAATCCCGAGGATGCCATGGTCCACTATCATCTTGGTCAGGTCCTGACCGAGACCGGGGCCTATGATGAGGCGGAACAGGCCTATAGGACCGGCCTTAAAAAAACAGACGCTGGTGCAAACGCCAAAAACAATAATGCCCCATTGTTTGAAGAGGCCCTACGAGCACTCGAAACACGAAGAAAAATACCTTGCTTGGGAGATGAGAAGAAAAAATGACGCGGATCTGGGTTATCATCTTAACGCTTTTGTTCGTGATTTCCTGCCGGCAGGCCCCTGGTCCGGCGGAAAAGAATCTCCCCACCTACCGGATCGGCTACATGATCTGTAACAGTGAAAAGGAGACCCTTGCCCGTTTCATCCCGTTAACCGCCCTCCTCGGTCAGAGGCTGGGGGTGAATTTTATCCCGGTCGCAATCGACACCATAGATTTCACAAAAAAAATAAATGAGATCGATTTTGCGCACACCAATTCCCTCCTTTATATTATCCTGCAGCGTTTTCACGGAGTCGAGGCGCTGGCCGCGGAAAAAAAAGGATCACTGGGGTCACGGTCCCAGGGCGTGATCGCGGTTCTTAAAAAAAGCGGGATTACCTCGGTCGCGGGACTTAAGGGCAAAAGCATGATCTTCGGGCCGATGCTTGCACCTACCGGTTTCATGAGTCAGATGGATGTGCTCCAGAATGCCGGCCTTAATCCCGAGGAGGATCTTGCCTTCTATACCATCCCGCCAGGCTCCTTTAAGCACGAAAAGGTGATTTACGGGGTATTGTTTGAGAAATACGCTGCCGGCGCCGTCCCCATTGACGATCTTGAGACCATGGTTGCCGAGGGCAGGATCGATGCCGAGGACTTTTCGGTAATCGGCCAAGGGCCGGCCATCCCCTATTGCAACTTTTCCGTCACCCAGAGAATCGACGAGGCCCTGGCAAAGAGGTTTAAAGAGGCGGTCCTTGGCCTCACCCGGGAGGACACGGTGGAGTTGAACGGTGAGCGGATCAAGGTCCTTGACCGTGCCTTGGTGGACGGCTTCGAGGCGATCGCGGACCGCGACTTTGACGTCGTCCGGGAGATGGCCAAACGCACCAACATGCCCCCGTATCAGAAGTATTGATGATAATCTTGCTGATTCCGCCCGCGAGCCGTTCCCTTATGCTGTTTTCTCAAGCCGGCGCTTATATTCTTTGGGCTCATCGCAGATTAGTGGGAAGATGGTAAACGAATGGTGCGCATAGCGCACCC
>CAZDYX010000421.1:0-3314 GCA_964509775.1 uncultured Desulfobulbia bacterium
CCAGGGCGTTGCCCTGGGCTGATATGTCATGCCCCTTTGGGGCTACCCGCACAGCAGGAAAAATTTCCGCGCAGCCGGAAGTTTCTCCTGGCCGACCGAAACAAAAACACCTCGAACGACAGAAGGAACTAAAAACAGGGGAATGGAAATACCTTAGGTTTTGGAAGGCATAAACCGGAAAAGAACAGGAGAAACGATGAAGATTACCGAGATAAAAAAGGATATCTACTGGGTGGGGGCCGTTGACTGGAACATCAGGGATTTCCACGGCTACACCACCTATAAGGGAACCACCTATAACGCCTATCTGGTGATGGATGAAAAGATCACCCTCTTTGATACGGTTAAGAGGGAATTCAGCAAGGATCTGCTCCATCGTATCGGGGCCATTGTTGACCCGAAAAAGATAGACTATATCGTTGTCAATCATGTGGAAATGGATCATTCCGGGGCCCTTCCCGAGATGATGGAGATTATCGCCCCGGAAAAGGTCTTTTGTTCTTCCATGGGCCATAAGGCCCTGCTCGCCCATTTTCATCGGGATGACTGGCCTTATGAGGTGGTGGAACAAGGCCGGACCATCAGCCTGGGGAAACGTTCGGTTCGGTTTGTCGAGACCAGGATGCTCCATTGGCCGGACAGCATGTTTTCCTATATCCCTGAGGATAAGCTCTTGATCTCAAGCGATGCCTTTGGGCAGCATTGGGCCACCAGTGAACGTTTTGACGATGAGGTCGAGCCGGTCGAGCTTTTTGGGCACTCCGCCAAGTATTACGCCAATATCCTGCTGCTTTATTCCAAATTGGTTCCCAAGTTGATCACCAAGGTGCAGGAGATGGGCCTTGCCATCGACATGATCGCCCCGGATCACGGCCTTATCTGGCGCCGCCAGCCGGAAAAAATCATCGAGGCCTATGCGGAGTGGAGCGCGCAACGGCCGAAAAACAAGGCCGTGATCATCTATGATACCATGTGGCAGAGTACGAAAAAGATGGCCAACGCAATCCTTGACGGTTTGAGCCAAGAGGGTGTGAGGGTAAAAATGTTGGATCTAAAGACCAACCATAGAAGTGATATCATCACCGAAGTCCTGGATGCCAAGGCCTTGATTATTGGCTCCCCCACCTTAAACAATGGGATATTGCCCACCCTTGCCGATTTGCTTTCCTATCTGAAGGGGCTGAAACCCGAAAACAAGATCGGGGCGGCCTTTGGTTCCTATGGCTGGAGCGGGGAGGCGGTGCCCATCATCAATAGGGCACTGGAGGAGATGAAGATCGAGTTGGTGGATCCGGGTATTAAGGTAAAATATGTCCCTACCCACGAGGATCTTCGTCTCTGCGTAGCCCTGGGTGAAAAGATCGGCAAGGCCATTAAGGAATCGGTCGGATGATGTCGGCAAGAAAAGCTCACGGGATAAAGGGTCGGGTCTTGACCTGGCTTTCCTCCGGCGACGATTTTGACCTCGGGGTGGTGCCGCGGTTGCTGGCGCTGCCGGCGCGGCAGGCGATAAACTCCCTTTTTTCGGCCTTGTGTAGTAATGAAGAAAGAATCAAATGGCGGGCGGTGAGGGCCTTCGGGCTCTTGGTCGCCCGCCTGGCCGGAGATGACCTTGAATTCTGTCGGGTGATCATGCGGCGGCTCATGTGGAGCCTAAATGACGAATCGGGCGGTATCGGTTGGGGCGCGCCAGAGGCCATGGCCGAAATTATCGCCCAGAGCGATTTGCTGGCCGCCGAATATGGTCATATTCTGGTCTCCTATATGCGGCAGGACGGCAATTTTCTGGAGCATGAACTGCTGCAACACGGGTTGTTATGGGGTATCGGTCGGGTTGCGGAAGTAAGGCCCGATCTGCTCCATGCCCTTAAAACCGAGATCTATCTTCTCCCCTACCTAGAGGCAAACGACCCGGTTGTCCGCGGCCGCGCCGTGAGGGCGGCAGGACTTCTTATCATCTCCCTATGAACGGAGCCATGAACGAAAAAGAAACAACTCGTATTCCTGCGGGGAAAAACCCGCGCTTGATAGCGGCGGCGCGCGTCGACTCCTCCCCCAAGCCGGTCCTGCGGCGTCTATTGCCGCCCCTGGTGGTCATGGTGTTCCTGCTGATGGCCGGCACGGGCATGCTCCTGTACCAACAGCATCGGCAGCAGTTGGCTGCGGACATCGTAAACCATGCTTCCGAGGTAAACCATGATCTGCGCCTCTCCCTGGACCAGCAGGCCATCGGCCTGGCCGTGGCCGTGCAGCTCATCGCCGCTGACGTCAATGTGCAAAAGGCCCTGCGCGAGGGCAACGCCGACCGCCTCCTGACCGTCTGGCGGCCCGTTTTCGAAACGATGCACCGAGAGAACAACCTAACGCACTTCTGTTTTTTCGATAAGGACCGCGTCTGCCTCTTGCGCGTCCACAAGCCGGAGAAACGCGGCAATTGGATCGAGCGCTTCACGACCATCGAGGCCGTACGTACCGGCAAGACCGCCTCCGGCATCGAGCTGGGACCGTTGGGCACCTTCACCCTTTGGGTGGTGCAGCCGATCTTCGAAGGCGGCGCGCTCGCCGGCTATGTGGAACTGGGCAAGGAGATCGAGGACGTGTTGGAAACGCTACACATCTTGGACCGCGACCAACTGGCCGTGGTCATCCACA
Organism: uncultured Desulfobulbia bacterium; assembly: GCA_964509775.1. GTDB lineage: Bacteria > Desulfobacterota > Desulfobulbia > Desulfobulbales > CAZDYX01 > CAZDYX01. The sequence continues at coordinate 2,653 of CAZDYX010000421.1, forward strand.
AGGAGCGTCTGAACCGGCAGCTTTGGGAAGAGGGCATGCGCCTGCTCGGAAGGGAGGCCGACTGGGACCGTCTGCGCCAAGGCGTAGTGACCTACGCCTCTCAGGGCCGCCTGCCTGATGCCTTTGTGAAGATGGCGGATCACGACGCGGCGGACCGCCCTGTCCACGGCGAAATGAACCGGGAGATAGCCTTCGACGGGAAGGACTGGTGGGTATCCGCGACGCCTTTGCAAGACGTTTCGGGCGCGGAGGTCGGAGACCTGCTGATCGTGCACGAAATCACCGCCGAGAAGGCGGCCTTTGCGCGCCTGCTGGTCCTGGGCGGAACGACCGGCGCGGTGCTGCTGGCGCTGCTGCTGGGCTTTATTTATGTCCTGCTGCGCCGCACCGACAAGGGCATCCTCGCCCAGCAGGCGGAACTGCGGGAAAGTGAAGAGCGCCTGTCGGCCACGCTGCATTCCATCGGCGACGGGGTAATCTCCTGCGATGCCGAGGGCAACGTAGTCAGCTTGAACGTCGTGGCCGAGACGCTCACCGGTTGGAGCGCCGACGAGGCCCGGGGACGGCCCGTCGCCGAGGTCTTCCACATCATCCACGCCGAGACCAGGCAGAAGGTCGAAATCCCGGTCGAACGCGCCCTGCGCGAGGACTGCGTCATCGGC
>CAZDYX010000422.1:0-3310 GCA_964509775.1 uncultured Desulfobulbia bacterium
TGATCTCGCATGGTTATTCCCCCTATCCCCCTAAACACCTACAGACTATCCACCTGAGTAGTTACGGTCATGAAAGAAAAACGAGAAGGTGTTGAGTCAATCTTGGCAAAGGCGGAGAAGTTTTTCGCCCGGGGTAACTTTCCGCTCGCCAAGGTCGAGTTTGAAAAAGCGGCCAGGCTTTTAAACCGGCCCAATATCCCCCATATTATGGACAAGCTTGCCGTCTGCAACCGGGAGATAGACGGCCAGAGGGCAAAGGAGCTCACCAAAAAAGCCAAGCGGTGCCTCGATAAAAACAACATCGACGAGGCGCTCCACTGCTATGAGCAGGCCCTGGCGTTTAGCAATGATGTTCGGTTGGCGGAAAGAATAGAGAGGCTTCGGGCAGACCGATGCGGCCGGGATACGCAAAAAGGGGCGCAAGAGACCGAGGCGGCCGGCAACTACGGGTTGGCGGCGCAATTGTATGGCCAGGCATTCGAGGCCCGAAATGATCCGGATTTTCTCGTCGGCAAGGCGCGCTGCCAGGTCAAGGCCGGAAACTTTCAGGAGGCCATTCCCATATATGAGTCCTTGGACCGCGTCGAGCCGGCCCTTCGCCGGAGTTATCAATATGACTACGGTTTTGCCCTGGTCCGACAAGGAAGGTACTATGAGGGCCTCAAGGTTTGGGAGGGGCTGCAATCCCCGGATGATCGTTTCCGGGTTCAACAGGCATCGGTTCGCGCCCTGTTGGTCGCGGACCTGTTTGCACGTTGGCGCCGGGCCGAGGATTTTGCAGCGATTTATGAACAGGGGCGCTATCTCCTTACCGGCCAGGATCGACAAGACAAACAAGCGGACCTGGAAACGGTTGTCGAGCACTGCCGTTATGCCCAACTTGACTCGCTGTGGCGGGAAAAACGATACGAAACCATTGCCGACTTCATCGCACCTTTTCCCGCTGCATTGGAGTCGCCGCTGCTCTCCCTCTGCGCCAAAACGTATTTCAAACTGGTCGAAGAATCGGGGCGTAATGTGTCAAAGCTTGGGTTGTTCTGGCTCACCGCCCTTTTTGACCGGCAGATTTCCGCCCCCTTTGCCGACAACGACGAAGACCGCAGCAAGGTGCGCCATGACCTGATCAGGCGAGCTGAGAAGATGATTTCCGGGCTCGCCGAGGCCGGAGACGAGACCGCGAAAAAAGAATTGACCGGCTGGGCCATCGACCGCAGGCTTATCGAAGAACTCGATCATTTGGTAAAAGGCCGCGAACATCTTAGTCATCTTGTCTGCACGCCTCGTTTTGCCAGGCGTTTCGGACGCGCCGTCGAGGTGCTGGCGCTGCTACGCGACAGTCGGGATTCTTTTGCGAGCAATGAGCTCTATCTTGAGACCGGCAGCTACTTTACCGAGGCGGGGAATAGTCTCTACCTTTTGGCAGCCGGAGACTATGACCGGGCAATGGCCCAAATACCCGATAAGGGGCAGGTGAATGATGATTTGCTTCGGTACGGTCTTTTGAAGGTAAGTTTTGCCTGCGGCCTGCATCATATCGAGAAAAAGGCAAGCAAGCCTTGGCGCTTTTTCGAAGAGGCGTCTGCCCTTTTTACCATGGCCCCGGCTTATGAAGAAGAGCTTGCCAGAAAGGCCATGCTCGCCCATGATCCGCAGGTTCTTGAGGGCTTTGAGGCCGTGCTCGGCCAGATTTATCGCGTTTGGCCGTCAAAAAAAACAGGCGAGGCCTTATCGATGGTCATGACCGAACATGCCCTTGCCCTGCCGTTCGGCAAGGGGCCGAATCAGAAAGCTTTTGAAAACATCATGCACAAGGCCTTGGCGATAAACCCCGACAATGAGCTTGCCCGTCTTACCCTCGGTGATGTGCGCGCCGGTATTGAAATCATGGAGATGAGCAAGGCCATGGGCAGAAACAAGATGGCCAAGGCAATGAGGATCGCCCAGGATTCCGCAAGTGATGAGGTGCGCGAAAAATACTTCGAATTTCTGGGGGATCTTGCCGATGAACTCGAAAAGGCCGCGATTTCGCGGAAGCAGAAGGTGTTTTACATGAAAGAACTGCGCGATTGGTGCGCGAAAATGGCCCCAACCCATCCCTTTATCAACCGGGTTAACATCTGGCTGACGGGCATGGACGATCAGGAATGAAGCTCATGAACCCATACACCGTCTTGAATATCGACAAAAGGGCTTCCAAAAGGGAGATTATCGCCGCGGCGGCGCTCGCCATGCGCAAGAGGGACTATTCCGGGCAGGAAATCGCCATGGCCCAAAAGGAATTGCTCGATCCGGTGTCAAAGGCAGTCCACGATTTTATCCAGTTTTTAGATCTCTCCCTCCGACAGCCGCCATTGATTCAATCACAGCCTACCGGACCCGTCAAGGACAACCTTCCGGAGCGGTTGCCTGTTTTTGACCGGAAGTGTAACTACTCAGGTTGATAGTCTGTAGGTGTTAAGGTGAATAGGTAAAGAAGAAAAATTCGAAATTACGCTAAGTTCAGAGCATTTGAACTTGCTGATGAGATCCTGTTCGTGTCTGATACGTTCGTTGCTCTGCCCCTAATAGACTACAGACTAAACAACCTGAGTAGTTACCCAGAAGTAATGAAACAGAAAAAAGCGTTCCTCAGACAAAAATTCATTGAATTTCAGCTCAAGATCGCCGAATTGGACCGGGCCTGCAAAAAGCAGGAGGAAGTCTCTGCCGCAAAAGAACGGGAACACTTTCTCAATCTCTTTGAGGTGCTCGATGCCCTTGAGAGCATCGAGGAGAGCATCCGGGCTAAAGAGAAGAGGGAGATGGGGGAGAATGGGACAACGGCGGAGGCGGGCTTGAACAAGACCGCTCGACTGCTTGCCAAAAACCTCCGTTCCATCCATAAAAAGCTCGCGAGAATGCTCACGGCAAACCATATCTCGGCAATCGAATTTCCCGACAATAAGGCCAGGATGGACCTTTGTATCGTCGTGGATACGCGCTCGGACCCCGACATGGAAAACGAGACAATCCTTTCCGTGGTAAAAAAGGGTTATCGCCACGAAAAACTAGGCGTTGTCCTGCGCAAGGCCGAGGTCATCACGGTGCTCAATTGCGGGCCCTAACAGCTTACCCGCCTCGTTCTCATGGGGGAGTGGTTATTACCCATCCGGGAGTTGGGTATCGAGTGAAAACGGAGGTTTAGAGCCTGTTTCGGGATGTCGCTTGGCCAAGTAGCCAGTCTCTGACAGCAAGGGCTGTGATTTCCGACGGCGATTCCAAAACCGCCGGCTTGTCGAAACTGATCAGCAATAATTCAGCGCGCGGATAC
>CAZDYX010000423.1:0-3308 GCA_964509775.1 uncultured Desulfobulbia bacterium
AGGCCATTCCCAATACCTTCTCCATCGATAAACGGGGGATTTCTCCCTGCCGGACCGCCTGTCCGGCCGGAATCAACGTGCATGGCTATGTGGCCCTGACCCGGGCGGGTAAATTTGCCGAGGCCTATCGTCTCATTACCGCGGCCCTGCCCTTTCCCGGGGTCTGCGGCCGGGCATGCCATCATCCCTGCGAGCTTGTTTGTAACCGTAAGGATACGGACGAGCCGATTTCCATCCGGAACCTCAAGCGCTTTGTGGCCGATTATGTGGTCGAACATGGGCTGCCGCCCCTCGGAAAGCCCCAGGAGAAGCCGGAAGACCGGCCGGAAAGAATCTTGATTGTCGGCGCAGGTCCCTCCGGGCTGACCGCGGCCCGGGACCTGGTAGCCAAGGGCTATAAGGTCAGGATCGTTGATGCTGCCCCGGTGGCAGGCGGGATGATGTCCCTGGGAATCCCCTTCTATCGGCTCCCCCGCGAGATGATCAATAAGGAGATTAAGCAGATTCTCGATCTAGGGGTGGAGCTTGAGCTGGGCAAAAAGATGGACGGGCCGACCCTGGACGCGCTCCTTAAAAATGAGTATCAGGCCGCCATCATCGCCATCGGCGCCCACAAAGGTCTTAAGATCCCCCTGCCCGGTTCGGATCATCCGGAGGTGCTGGATGCCTTGAACTTTCTTAAGGACGTCAATCTGGGCGGAAAGGTTACAATTGGCAAACGGGTCATCGTGGTGGGCGGCGGCAACGTGGCCATTGATGTGGCGCGGGTGGCAAGACGGCTGGGCGCGGAAGAGGTGCGTCTGGTCTGCCTGGAGGCCCGGCGCCAGATGCCGGCCCATGTCTGGGAGCAGAGCGAGGCCCTGGAAGAAGGGGTCTTGTTTCATACCGGCAAGGGCGTGAACAGGGTAGTGATTGAAAACAACCGGATCAAGGGTCTTGAAACCCTGGTCTGCCAATCGGTCTTTGATAAGGACGGGTTTTTCCGGCCGGACCTGGTGCTGGGGACCGAAGAGACGATCCCGGGCGACACCATCATCCTGGCAGTGGGGCAGATGCTAGAGACCAGCCCCTTTGCGGATCTGGTCAAGACTGATCCCCGGGGCCGGATTGTGACGGACAGCACCACCTTCCAGACCAGCCGGCCCGAGATTTTTGCCGCCGGTGATGTAGTTACCGGCCCGGCCTCGGTGGTGGCCGCGGTGGGGCAGGGACACGCAGTGGCCGAGTCTGTTGACCGGATGTTTAAGGGGGTGGATCTCAAGGAGGGCCGCGCGGCCATCAATGTTGAAAAGGCCAAGGCCAGGGCCGACTACCGTATCAGGCAGTCCCGGATCGAACCGACCCGGGAGGAGCCCGACCAGCGGATCAAGGACTGGCGCGAGATCGAACGAGTATTTACCGAGGAGGAGGCCATGGCCGAGGCCTCGCGGTGCCTAAACTGCGGCGGCTGCTCCGAATGCCTCCAGTGTGTTGTGACCTGCAAGCGGGAGGCCATCCGCCACGGGGATCAGGACGTCTTCTGCGATCTGGATGTAGGCGCCATCCTCCTTTCCCCGGGATTCCGGAAATGGGACCCCGCAACCCAACTGGGTTATGGGTACGGCCTTTCCCCCAATGTGATAACGAGCCCGGAGTTTGAACGGATCCTTTCCGCCTCCGGCCCTTACGGCGGCCATCTCACCCGGCCGTCGGACGGCAAGAAGCCCATGAAGATCGCCTTTTTGCAGTGCATCGGCTCCCGGGATGAGCACGCGGGCTGCAACTATTGCTCCTCGGTCTGCTGCATGTACGCCACCAAGGAGGCGGTCATCTCCATCGAGCACGAGCGGGATGTTGCCTGTCATATTTTTTATATGGATCTACGGGCCTTTGGCAAGGGATTTGAGAAATACTTTTCCCGGGCCCAGGACGAATACGGCGTGGTCTTCCGCCGCAACCGGGTGGCAGGCGTGCGACCCCTGCCCAATGGAGACCTCGAAGTAAAATATATCGGCGAAGACCTCGGCGTGCACACCGAGGTCTATAACCTGGTGGTGTTAGCCGTCGGGATGCGTCCTTCCGCTACGCTCCCGGAACTCAGCCGGGTAACCGGAATTGATCTTTCGCCCGAGGGTTTTCTAGCCACCTGCACCTTTGAGAAGGAGACCACCACGAGATCGGGCATCTTTGCGGCGGGTGCGGCCACCGAGCCCATGGACATCCCGGAGACCGTGGCCCGGGCCTCCTCGGCTGCCGGCGCCGTGGCCGAGCTTTTGGCCTCGGCCCGGAATACCCTCGTGACCAGAAAGGAATATCCCCCGGACCGGGACATCTCCGAAGAGGAGCCCCGGATCGGGGTCTTTGTCTGCGCCTGCGGCACCAATATCGGCGGGGTCGTGGATGTCCACGAGGTCGCCGAATACGCCCGGAAATTCCCCGGCGTGGTCCACAGCGAGGTCAATCTCTTTACCTGCTCCCAGGACACCCAGGAAAACATCAAGAAAAAGGCCCAGGATCTCGGCCTTAACCGGGTGCTGGTGGCCTCCTGCACCCCGCGCACCCATGAGTCCCTGTTTCAGAGCACCATCCACGAGGTGGGCATCAACCCTTATCTCTTTGAATTTGTTTCCCTGCGCGAGCAGGTTTCCTGGGTGCATGCCCGGGACAAAAAGGCCGCCACGCAAAAGGCCAAGGTCCTTATCTCCATGGGGCTTGCCCGGTGCGGGACCCTGCAGCCCCTGGTAAAGCAGGGATTTCCGGTGACCCCGGTGGGCCTGGTCGTCGGCGGCGGCGCCTCCGGCATGACCGCGGCCCTCTCCCTTGCCGAACAGGGTTTTTCCGTGCATTTGGTGGAGCGCGCGGGCCGGCTCGGCGGGAATGCCGTAAGGCTTACCGCGAGCATCGAGGGCGCAAGCGTGAAGGAGTTTATGGCCCACCTGATCGAACGGGTCAGCCAGCACCCCCATATCATTGTGCATCTTAATTCCATGCTGAAGAATCTCGCCGGTTACGTGGGAAACTACACCGCGACCATTACCGAGCAGAATGGGTCGGATACCCCGGTCCAGGTGGGCGCGGTGGTGGTTGCCACCGGTGCGAAAGAGATCCGGCCGTCCGCCTATGGTTATGGCGAGTTGCCCGAGGTGATGACCCAGACGGAATTCGAGCAAATACTAGACGAGGGGAAGACCAAGAAGATCAAGGACGTGGTGATGATCCAGTGCGTCGGCTCCCGGGACGACGAACATCCCTATTGCTCCCGGGTCTGCTGCACCCAGGCCATCAAGAACGCGCTTAGGATAAAAAAGGCAAACCCCAAGGCCCGGGTA
>CAZDYX010000424.1:0-3298 GCA_964509775.1 uncultured Desulfobulbia bacterium
CCGGGTTCAAGCCATACCCTTGCGATAGATGTCTTTCTTTTTCCTGTTGCATAATATTTATCCTGCATCGCCTTTCTCTCCATCCTTAACACTGACATTGGCTAGCCGTTGATTTCCAAGGTTTGGGGCTGTTGCGCCGCATGGGGATGTTTGCTACCGACATAAATTTTTAACTTTGTCAATTGGCTACGGCCGAGGGAATTTTTGGGCAGCATCCCTTTTACGGCCTTACGAAGTAGTTCGGTCGGCTTCTTCCGTAACAGATCCCTGGCGGTTATCGATTTGAGGCCGCCCATATAGCTGGTGTGATGATAATAGACCTTGTCGTCCATTTTGTTTCCCGTGAGTTTTACCTTCTCGGCATTTACCACCACAATAAAGTCGCCCATATCCATAAAAGGAGAATAACCAGGCTTATGCTTTCCCCGGAGCCGGGATGCAATTTCGGACGCCAACCGACCAAGAACCTTGTCCTGGGCATCCACCACATACCATGTTTTTTCGATATCTTTTACTGGCGTCAAATGCGTTTTCATCCCTGCCACCTCAAAACTCTACGTTCTGCTCTCTCACTAAGGGCTGCCTTTCTTAAAACCACGAAGCAAACCTTGTCATATAAATCCATTATAGTATGCTGTCAATAAAAAAAAGGTTCGAATCCAATTCGAATCGAACCCCTCTCGAAAAGATTTGGAGCGGGAAACGGGATTCGAACCCGCGACTTCAACCTTGGCAAGGTTGCACTCTACCACTGAGTTATTCCCGCATCGGCACCTTGGTTCAGAACTTCGAGACTTTAATCAACGGGAATACCCTTGTCAATAAAAAATGCCTAGTTGTGCCCCCTCTCCTTTCCAAACACCCATTTCTCCAATTTCTCAAAGACCATTTCCCGTTTTATCGGTTTGGGGATATAGTCATTCATGCCGGCTTCAAAGCACATTTCCTTATCCCCCTTCATGGCTTCGGCCGTCATGGCGATTATCGGTAAATCCACCACTCCTTTTTTTCGGATGACCCTGGTTGCCTCCCGGCCATCGAGGACGGGCATCTGCACATCCATGAAAACCAGATCAAAACTCTTCTCACTGATCATGTCAACGGCCACCTGACCATTGCAGGCCAATTCCACATTATATCCACCCTTGGTCAACATCTGTAAGGCCAATTTTTGATTCACAGGATTGTCTTCCACCAAGAGGATCCGCACGGTGCGTTTCTTTTCCTCGGCAATGGCTCGGCTGGTCACCAGTTCTTCTCTGAAGTCCGGACTTGCACCCCCCTTACCCAACATCTGCCTGAGCATGGCAAATAGGCGTTCCCGGCGCACAGGTTTGGTCAAAAATGCATTAAAACCGGCATGCTGGCACTGTTTGGCAATCCTGTCCATGGACGAGGACAGGGCAAGGAGAGGCAACTGCGTAAGTCCCTGGGTCTTGCGGATCATGCCGGCCAATTCAAAGCCGTTAAATCCGGGAAGCTGGATATCAAGGATGGCCATATCAAACGCCATCCCTTGCGCATGAGCGGTAACCAGGGTCTCGACCACCGTTTCCGGTCGGTCAAGGGATACAATGCTAACTCCTGCTCGGGTCAGAAGATGTTGGATAATCTCCTGATGGGTGGGGTTGTCGTCCACCACCAGCATCTTTTTGCCCTTGAGATCTATACACTCCAGTGCTCTAATCGGCAACTCTTTACCCTTTCCCATCCAGCAGGTAAAATGAAAGGTGCTCCCCTTGCCCCCCTCGCTGTGCACCCACACATCCCCATCCATGGCATGGGCAAGGCGTTTGCATATGGAAAGCCCCAGACCCGTGCCGCCAAACTTCCTGGTCGTTGAGCCATCTGCCTGTTCAAAGGCATCAAAGATCTTGTTCTGTTTGTCTGCCGGAATACCTATCCCCGTATCCCGGACAGTAAGATGGAATTTCACCCGTTCTGCCGACTCCTCCTCAACAGCGGCCGAAACCTCGATCTCCCCTTTTTCGGTGAATTTGGGTGCATTGCCCATAAGATTAGTCAATACCTGGCGGAATCGGTGGGGGTCACCCATCACCTTGGAGGGAAAATCATCAGAGATCCGGCATAACAGTTCAATGGGCTTTGGGCCGACCTTTACCTTAATAAGATCCACGACATCATAGACCGATATCTCCGGGTCAAATTCGATCCGCTCAAAATCCATCTTTCCTGCCTCGATCTTAGAAAAGTCAAGGATGTCATTGATCAGGGCAAGAAGGGTTTCCCCGCTTTGTTTGATGATATTGCTATGGTCGTGCTGTTCCTGGGTCAAATTGGAATCTAGGAGCATGTCGGTAAAACCGATGATGCCATTCATGGGGGTCCGTATTTCATGACTCATGGTGGCGAGAAAGATGCTTTTGGCCTGGCTGGCCGCCTCGGCCAGCGTTTTTGCCTCCTCAAGTTCCCTGTTCTTGCTCTCAATATGCTTGGTATATTCCTCTACCTTGGCCAGGGCCTCCTCGGTCTCATGTTGTGACTTGGCAAGTTGAAAGGACATCTCCTTTTCGTTCTGGAACGCCTCTATCATGGCTCGACTCATGTCCTTGGCCTCTTTTTCAGCCATCTTGAACTCGGTGACGTCGCGCGCCTCCACCACCACGCCGGCCATATCCACATTGACCAATGGATAAATGTTATACTCCAGGATAGCATCCCCCCACTCCTCAACCACCTTTACAATATGTTTTGATTCCATAACCCGGGCAATAATCGGCACACAATCGGTCAGCCACCCCTCTTGCGTCAGGGAAGAAATATTTTTTCCCAATAACTGCTCAACTGGCTGACCGAACATCTCTGCCGCCACCCGATTAAGATGAAGGATTACGCCCTGTCGGTCCAGAAAGTAAATGGGACTTAAAATAGAGTTGAGGATGGCGTCGCAGTTCACATTTTCTCCCCATGGATTATGTATACACTTAGTCAAGGCGCTTCTTAACCCGATTCATTTCAGTATAACTAATAGATCACAAGTAAACAATTGTGATGAGGATATAAAATTGAAAAGTTTGGCATGGTTCAATAGGTTCCATGTTCACGGTTCCAGGTTTGGAGGATGGTGGCCTGCAGGAACCTAACCTTGAACCCTTTAACCGGGAACGTTGAACCATGCCAAAAAAAGGGTGACAAGGGGTGAAAACCCATTGAATTCGTTGCTCAGATTGATATTATTACCGTGAAAATAGAATTCAGAATTCAGAATTCAGAATTCAGGAGTCAGAATTCGCCCTGAACATGCCCATCTTGTCTTTACTTCTGTATTCTGGCTCCT
>CAZDYX010000425.1:0-3274 GCA_964509775.1 uncultured Desulfobulbia bacterium
GCCCCTACGCATAGCACATTGCCTGGAAACTGGCCGAAACGATGATCAAAGCCCCGCCGCAAGGGGAAAAACCCCATGCCAACCTTCAGAAAGGGGAGTAAAACCCCGCAAGCCAATAAAAGGAGGGTGCTCTATGTTCAGTAAAGTGCTCATTGCCTACGACGGTTCCAAACAATCGGAAAAGGCCTATATGCTTGCCATCGATATGGCCGCCAAGTATTCTGCCCAGATGATTGTACTCTCGGTGGCCCGGCCTCCCGAGCCGCCGGTCGCCGTGGAGCTGGAGGCGGTGCTTGAGAGCGCCACGAAGTACTATGAAGAACGTTTCAAGTCCTTGAAGAACCAGGCGAAATCGCTTGGCATCGAGGCCCGGTTCCAGGTACGCGTGGGCCACCCGGCCGAACAGATCGTCCGGCTGGCCGATGAGGAAGAGGTCGATGCCATTGTCATGGGACACCGCGGGGAGGGCTTCCTGAACAGATGGCTTCTCGGTTCCGTGGCCAAGCGGGTTTTGAGCTATGCCAACTGTACGGTCGTTGTTGTGCGGTAGGATACCAGACGAACCGGGAACGGCCGATGTCCAGGTCACGGGTGCAGACATCGGCCTTGATTCGTTGTTGCATCCGAGGCGATTAAATGCCTCGTTAAGATTTTAACCACGCTTCAGCAGGCGCTTGTCGGTTCGGCAGGGGAGGACCGGAATGAAAATGGAGGAAGAAAGAAAATTTTTGGGTGTGGGAAGGAATGTGTTTTTCGTCGGGCTGGTGAGCTTCTGCATGGACGTAAGCTCGGAAATGATCTATCCCCTCGTCCCCCTTTTTCTTGCGAATGTCCTAGGCGCGGAAAAGTCTTTAATAGGGCTGATAGAAGGCATCGCCGAGGCAACCGCAAGTTTACTCAAGGTATTCTCCGGCTGGTTTTCGGACCGGATCGGCAACCGCAAAGGGTTGATGGCCGCCGGCTACGCCATCTCGACGTTGAGCCGGCCCTTCGTGGCGCTCGCGACCGGATGGCAGGCGGTGCTCGGGTTCCGCTTCCTGGACCGATTCGGCAAGGGCGTTCGCACCTCGCCCCGCGATGCGATCATTGCCGAGTCGGTAGATAGGCAGCGCCTGGGCCGGGCCTTCGGATTGCACCGGTCCATGGACACCCTGGGCGCCGTGGTGGGACCAGGGCTCGCCTTTTTCCTCCTTGCCTTCTTTGCAAACGACTTTCGCAAGGTCTTCTGGCTTTCCATGCTGCCGGGGATGCTTGCCGTTGTCTTGATTATCTTTTTCATCAAGGAAAAGAAAAAGTCTCCGGCCAGCCCGGCGGAGCGCCCAAGACTTACGATCAAACATTTTGACCACCGGTTTAGATGGTTTTTGGTGGTAGCCACTCTATTCGCCCTGGGAAATTCAAGCGATGTCTTCCTGATTCTGAGGGCCCAGCAGGTGGGTATTCCTTTGGCGACCATTCCGGTCGTCTATCTCCTGTTCAACCTTGTCTACACCGTCTCTTCCTTTGGCGCCGGCCTGGCGGCCGACCGGTTCGGCATGAAAAGGATCATCCTTGCGGGGTTCCTGTTGTTTGCGGTGGTCTATTATGGCTTTGCCACGGTCTCGGACGCGGCGGTCATCTGGATTTTGTTCGCCCTGTACGGCCTTTTCATGGGGCTCACCGAAGGGGTGCAGAAGGCCTATCTCTCCACCCTGATCCCAAGTGACTTCAAGGCCACCGCATTCGGCGTCTACAATACGGCCGTGGGATTGGCGATGTTCCCGGCAAACCTCGTGGGCGGATGGCTTTGGGACCATATCTCGCCTGCTGCAACCTTTTATTTCGGGGCGGCAACCGCTCTGGTGTCCGCGTTGGTATTTGCGATATTTATGCTGTTTGCAGGTGATCATCATACCGTCAGTCTGTTAAATGAAAAACGAATAGAGCGGGAGGCATCCCGCCGCTAGTCAACATGCAACACCACGGAAAAACTATTAAAAATAACCCATACCCGGTCATTTTCCTGCAAACCGAGTCGCCGGCTGCTTTCGCTGGTTACCAAGGAACATAATTCCGTCCCGTCCGCAATGCGCACCACGTACTCGGTGGTGACCTTCCCTTTGGTGATTCGGTGGATCGTGCCGTGCAGCCTGTTTTCCGCCGTAGTGTTAGGCTCCTCATCTCCTTTATAAAGAAGCACCCACGGGGCCTTTACTTCAGCCGTGATCAATTTTCCTTCTCTTAAACCAAGCCGTTCCAGGCTATCGTTGGTAATAACCGTAGTCACCTGTTGGCCGCTGATGGTGATAAGCAAAATCTGGCTCTGGATGTCTCCTTGCCGGATCGCCCGGATCTTGCCGATAAACGAATTACGGGCGCTGGTCTTTCGCGAAGATTCTCGTTCGATAAAAAATTTAGTCACTTGCCTGATATCGTCACTGGAAAAAGAGACATAGGAGGTAGTGAGATTGGGTGTTGAGTGGCCCAGGAGCATTTGCACGGCGGGCAAAGGCATGTTGCCCTGCATCAACTCCACGGCCCGCGATTTGCGGATCATCCCCGGGGCACCCAATTGTTTGGGAAAGCCGCATGCCTCCGCGCGCTCATAAAATTTGCGCCGCACAAACCCGGGGTCCACCCGAAACAGGTTTTCCAAAGATGCCTTGAAGGCGGGGGCGGCAAGGGCGGCGCGGATTTCGTCGGAAAGGGCCTCTGATATCTGGACCTCCCTTAAAACCCGGTTAATGCCGGGGCTCGAATTGCCGAAAAAAAGCAATTGCCGGTTATGATCAATGTCATGGAACGGATCCAGGGCCAACACCTCATTCAGCTTGGCTCCGGTGTAACGAATCAGCAAGAAGATAAGTAAGATGCGTCTGCGGGACAGACGCAAGTCCGTTCGTGGATCCTCCTCGGCCCAGGCGCGGAACGATCGCTCCAACTGGTCGAGCTGGACCGCGGTTAGACATTGGCTTTCGTCCGATACGGTAATTATCCGTCCGTGGCTTATACGTTCCGGCCCCGGCTGAACAGGTCGCTCCTGAGACTTCATATCATTTTCCGGGTGATCCCGGTGATCCTTTTGCATGGCATTCGTCCAATTTTTAGGAACAAATCTTTCTTGACACCTCTTTGAACGACTTGGTAATATTGACACGAAAATTATCATATTCGTGTCAATATTACCACACTTCAATTTCCCAAGGAGGCCCACAATGTATTTTCAAACCGCCGGCATCGAAGTCGCACCCTGGATTCCGCCCCTGGTCGCTCTCACAATTTCTTTTTTTACCTC
>CAZDYX010000426.1:0-3257 GCA_964509775.1 uncultured Desulfobulbia bacterium
CTGCAATCTCGCAGGATAGCTGGAAGATGAGAATGGCGGCATGATTTTTAGGCAAGCATTTTTAAGCATGGGATGCCTTGCCGGCGCGTTATGCTGTCGCCAAGATGTGAGCAGGATCGGCATGCATTTTCAGCCCCAGGGCCTTGATGACCTTCATTACCGTGGAGAACTCAGGGTTACCATCGGCGGAGAGGGCTTTGTAGAGTCCTTCCCGAGTGAGCCCAGTGTCGCGGGCAAGCTGGCTCATGCCACGGGCACGGGCGATGTCGCCAAGGGCTGCGCGAATCAGGCTGCCGTCGCCAGGGTCTTCTTCCAAACAGGACTCGAAGTACAAGGCGATATCTTCCTCTGTGTTGAGGTAATCGGAGCTATCCCATCGGGAAAATTTTTCTGTCATGGTTCAGTCCCTCCATTCTTTGGCGATTTCAATGGCGCGTTCGATGTCGGCCGCCTGGGTGCGCTTGTCGCCGCCAGCTAGCAGGACAATCACCAGCGGGCCGCGTTTGATGAAATACACCCGGTAGCCAGGGCCATGATCAATCCGCAGTTCGAAGACTCCTTCCCGCAGCGGTTTTATGTCGCCCAGGTTGCCCAGCGACACACGGCGGATTCTGGCCTGAATGCGCGTCCTCGCCACCTTGTCCTTCAGGCCAAGCAACCATCGTTCAAAGGTGTCTGTTTTGATGATTTCGAACATGGCTTTATTGTAAACCATGGTTCACGTCCAATCAACGAAAATCATCACGAAAATCATCAAGGGTCATGGTCAAGGGGGTCAAGTCTGCTTTTGGCTTTTGATTAGCCTTTTTTAAATTAGAAAAGTCAACGGCAGACTTGACCCCTTCACCTTCACCCCTTCATGACCCCTTCATCGTGACCCCTTCATCGGGTGTTATGGTTTCAGTCATCTGTGCACCTGGATGGAGAGTTTAGGCCTCATTTTACTTCGCCGTAGCTTCCCACGCGAACGGATCAATGTTAAATCTCCGACGAACATCGACCGCATTCAGAAGCGTAATCATTAGACATTATCGGAAATTGAGTTCCAGCCTGCGAAACGCCTTGATTTTCTGTGCTTCCGTGGGCTGGTTTGGCAATTTCCGATAATGTCTATTGGTTCAACTAACGCATTTGTGACCATTATCATGCGCCACTTTGGACTGGGCATGTATCGAAACTCGTTTCTTGACATATAGAAATGCATATTGACGCCGCTTGTTCCTTTGACCTCGACATGCAGTTCATCGCCTGTCTTGCGATGCCTTGCCAGCAAATCATAACCGCAATTTTCTTTCTGGCGATCAGTTATCCGATAATCCTTGCGGAGAAACTCTTTGGCGGCATCTATGGCGGCGAGTTCCACCCGCTTTCGTTGTTCCGGGTCAGGGAAAGACAGCTTTGGTGGAAGTTGGTCAGTTCCTGAGCGCGGTTCAGAAACAAGCGTTTCGGCAAAGCTGGCAAGCTCACGCCTCCAAGGCTCGTCTTTCCCGTTGCCTCGCACATACAGGACTGGAGATCGTTTTAAATGAGCACCAGAAACAGTATGTATGCGACTTGTAGCAGATATTAGGTGTCCAGTATCCGCGCTGATGCAGTAACTATACTTTTCTCCGTGCACGTCGGTTTCAAAGTCACCGGACGTTGTATATTCCGGACGTTCGGCATACTCTTCATGAAAAGTTGCGTTGTCGTACCAGCCAACAACTGTGAGCGGACCATTTCCATTCCTAGCTGATACAAAGATCATTAGCCAGCCATCCTTGACCTTTGGCTGTGGTGGACGTTCCATCGGGCCAATTGGGGGCAGATATCCATAGAACAATCCATCCGAGTGCTCAAGGAAATTGAATCGCTCGTGTGCTTCATCGAACTTCGTTATGTGCGCATACCGGCCAAGGACGGGACCGCCTTGGTATTGCTCCGACCACCCGGTCTTTACGAGCGCGATTTTTTTATGCATGAGTTGTCCTTTTAAGTTGATGGTCCTTGGTGTGCGACCTTGTGCGGCACGAGGAGGCCAACGTTGGGCATAACCGGCGGGAAAAGGCATCAGCCTTTTCCCGTCCCTGTTCATGCCATTGTTGGGCTTGCGAATTTCATTCTGTTCTTCTGCTTTTCACCTTCTGAGCATCGGTAAACAAGCTTGCTCTACTAGATGAAAACAGGAGATAAAAAAACCAACCAACGGTTAAGAACGGTAACGTTCCTACAGCAGATACCTCAGTCCATCGAACAGGTATTCCTTTTGCTGAGATTACATTCGCAACCATCTCGTTGAATGTCAACATTGATAAACAAATACACACAAGGACTTTTCTGAAAACTGGTTTTATGGCTAATATGCCGAGTTTTTTAGCACCTATTGCACCTAACGCTGTATAGGCAACAGCCAGGCTTAAAGTAAGGGGTTCTCCAGGGAGCGTCGATACGATGCATGTGATCATAAAGCCAACAGCTAAGCAATACTCTTTCCGAGAATATCTCCGCATAAGGAGTCTAGCAAACAACGCAAATATGAGAGCAAATACAGCCACCATAGCTGCTTCAGAAAAGGTGTAAAACAGAGGCTGGACGATCAAACTACAGAACGGATTTACAAGGCTAGTACGTAGGTACTCCAGTGTGGTTCCCCAGACAGTGGTAAGACGGAGGACAGAACCAGCTTCAAAACAGTCGCCAGTATTGAATCGCCAAGCCCACATTACCGGCACCTGAGTCAGAATAATATAGATGATTGAAATAGATGAAATTAGTATTACTGGACTTTGGCCATTTTGGTTTTATGAGACAAAAAACCGCTGGTAGACGCAGATTTAAACAAATATTGATCCCAATTCTGGTCAAATATGCGCCAAATCAGCGTGAATCAGTGCTCATTTGCGGCTAAAATCGTGGATTTTCGAAAATGGCCAAAGTCCAGTATTAACGGTATGATGGATTTTAGTCGTCCAACCACGAAGGCAAAAATAGCACCGATAATTACAATAAGGATCTCAATGAAATCAGCAGTGGCACGCAGGTCTACGAAAAGAGCAATAATATGGCTTAAGATCATTACAATGGCGATTCCAAAGAAACTGAGATAGTCATTTCGCGAATTGATTCCAGATGAAATAGCCCCTAATGCAAGGTAAGGGAGTATGATTATCAAAAAAAAACAGAATTCTGATTATTGCGAACAAAGCATCCATTCTGATACCCTAACAATGAGTTAAGCCCGTATGGGCTTGAACGACTGGTTGAACGACGAGCCGTGG
>CAZDYX010000427.1:0-2423 GCA_964509775.1 uncultured Desulfobulbia bacterium
CTGTTACTTTTCCGATCGCAAGAAAAGGAGCACTGATCATAGGAAGAGCAATACCATTTTTATATGGCGGGGACAAGAGGGGAAGATGCTTAGGGCTCGTCATGGCCATGGGCATTGAAGGCCAACAATATCTTTTCCCCTATCTTCCTAAAGGCCTCGCACGCCTCATGGGAGAAGTCATACCGGGGCAGGCGTCCGAAGACCTCTTTCCCGCTGATCTCTTGTATGGTACGGACATTGTCCGTTACTACTATATCATCTTGCGCCTGTTTTTCATCGGAAAAAACAACACCAAGCACCGGAATCTTCCTTCTTTTTAAGGCCTCAAGGGTCAACAGGGTATGGTTTATCGTCCCCAGTCCGCTCCGGGCGACCACCAGGGTGGGAAGTAATAAACGAGACAGGAAGTCGGCAAGGAGCAGATCCCGGCGCAAAGGGACAAAAACCCCACCTACCCCTTCCACCAGCACCAGGTCAAATTGAAGCTGAAGTTCGTTGAAGCACCTGATCAGAACATCGGGATCGATCTCGCGACCCTCAAGCTGCGCGGCAAGATGTGGGGAGGCGGGGGTAGTAAAACAATACGGGGCCAGAGAGGAAAAAAGGTTGGGGGTCGGGACAAACCCGGCGAAGTCAAGACAAAACAGGAGATCCTGGGGTTTGCCGCCTTCGCCCGTACTCACCCATTTCTGGTAACAGGCGCGCACCCCTCGGTCCCGTAGGAATTTGAGCAGGTGCGCACCCACAAAGGTCTTTCCCACCCCTGTATCGGTGCCGGTAATAAAAAGGGCGCTCATCAGAAGACTCATAAAAAAAAGGTAAAGAAAGGAGCAAGGTTCAAGGTTCCCGGTTCAAGGTTAGGTTCCTGCAAGCCACCATTCTCTAAACCTTGAACCTTGAACCTTGAACCTTGAACCTTACAACCTGAGTAGTTACAAGAATAGGTGCAATGTAAGACCCCAGGAGGCATCATGCAACGTGATCCACCTCAGGGACAGGAACCCACTTTATACCCAAATCTAAAAAAAGCAAATAATACTACATGTTGAGGTAGAATAATTATATACCACCATATAATGTATAGATAACAAGTTCAGCAAGATAACCGATTCGGCCATCTATTTTTCTCTTGACACCCCACACCCCTTCTCACTATAAATGATAATAGTAAGGTGGAGTAAAGTGGGTAAGCAGACCATTTTTACGGGGTGACATCCATGCCCTATAATAACCGTGATCTTATAAGGTGTGCCGTTGAGCAGTGACAGTTGTTTTCGGGGTCGTTCGGATCATGCCCTCGACCCGAAAGGACGCCTTAACATACCATCCCGGTTTCGGGAGGTATTGCGTCATAAGTACGATGAACGGGTCATGGTCACCAATTGGCACAAGTGCCTGAAGGCCTACCCGGTTATTGTATGGGAGAAATTTGAAAGGGACATCATGCGGCAGGCTGCCGGTCCTGATGTAGACAGCTTCATCCGCTATGTGATTTCCGGCGTCACCGAGTGTCCATTGGACAAACAGGGGCGAATACTGTTGCCGTCTTCCTTGCGAAATCCTTTTAAGATAGAAAAAGATATTGTGCTTGCAGGCATGATTGACAGGTTTGAGATATGGAATAAGGAAGACTGGGAGGAGGAATGGCAAAGGACAAACAAGAGTTTTGAGGAATTGAGCGGAAAAATAGCGCACCTGGGACTTTAAACGTAACTACTCAGGTGGATAGTCTGTAGGTGTTTAGGTGGATAGGGGGGATAACCATGTGAGATTGCACAAAGCTCAGAGCATTTGAACTGGCCGAAACTTTTAGAGACCGAAAAGGTGTTGGGGTCCTTGATTTGTTCTTTGCGCAGTCCTAACAGACTACAGCCTAAACAACCTGAGTAGTTACCTTTAAACTACCTTTCCCGCCAGAGGAGAAGGGTGATAAACGTAATACCGGAAGTACATAGTCCCGTACTCCTTAACGAGGTAGTTCTGTATCTTGCCCCGCGAAGAGGAGGGGTGTATGCTGATTGCACCCTGGGGATCGGCGGGCACAGTGAGGCTATTCTTGCAGGAAGCGGGCCGGATGGTAGGCTTATAGGCCTTGAATGGGATAAAGATGCCCTGGCCTTGGCCCAAAAAAGACTTTTTCCATATAATGACCGGATTTGGTACCAACACCGGAATTTTGCTGACCTTAAAGAGGTGGCGCAGGAACTTGGGATAGCACAACTGGACGGCATATTGATTGATCTTGGCCTCTCATCCTATCAGCTTGATCTCTCCGGCCGAGGGTTCAGCTTTCAAAAGGACGAACCCCTTGATATGCGCATGGACAAGAGAGAACCCAGGTCCGCGGCTGACCTGATCAACAGCCTTTCCGAGGCGGAACTTGCCGATCTCATATTTTATTATGGGGAAGAACGCTTCTCCCG
>CAZDYX010000427.1:2433-3254 GCA_964509775.1 uncultured Desulfobulbia bacterium
AGAGAAACCGAGGGGATATCCAAACCACCCGGCAGTTAGTGAAAATAATTGAGCGGGCTATTCCGGTGCGATATCGTCCCCGAAAAATTCATCCGGCCACCAAGACCTTTCAGGCACTTCGCATCGCAGTCAATCACGAACTGGAGAACCTTGAAAAGGTACTGCGGGAAGGGATGGAGATACTGAAACCGGGTGCCCGGATTTGCATTATATCCTTCCATTCCCTGGAGGACCGGCTGGTAAAAAGGGCCTTCAGCGGGAATAGGGCGCTCAAGATCCTCACCAAGAAGCCGGTGAGGCCTGGGGAGGATGAGATCAACGCAAATCCGCGGGCACGAAGCGCCAGACTCCGGGCCGCGGCCTTCGATTCAGGGAAGAGTATGGGATGATCCAAGACTTTGCAAAACGACCGGGCCTCTCATTTAGGTCCCCCCAAAAAACGGACAGAAAAGGAAGGTACCAATCACTCCCAGCCAACGGTTATGTAAAGATGACCGGGCTGGTAGTCCTAGTCGCCTTGGTGGCAGGGGGCATGACATTTTTTTTGTTTGGCCGGCAGATCACTGCCCTTCTTGAAGATCTCTCAGTGGCGAACACGGACCGGGAACAACTTGCAGCGCAGCAAGAAAGTCTGCTTGCTCGCCGAAACACCCTGATGGGCAGGGAGTATATTGAGGCTCAAGCCGCCAAATTGAATCTGTATCCACCCACACCGGAACAGATAAGAAGACCATAGGGCGGCCAAAGGCCGCAGTGGTTAGTGAATAGTGGTTAGTGAATAGTGAAAAAACAGGTCAAACATTCGCGCGGACATGTCAAAT
>CAZDYX010000428.1:0-3249 GCA_964509775.1 uncultured Desulfobulbia bacterium
GCCCTGGATAGTTCCGCCTTTAAGGTGAAACAAAGCTTCGTCAACCGCCGGTCAACCAAGACCTCGCCAAGTCGCAATCCGGGCGTAAGTTCCGTGGCCAGCACCCCCAAGATCAACTCCTGCACCACGGGAGACCATGCCCGGTCTATGCCATGGTCCTTCAAGACCTCGGGGACAAGCCCAGGGAGCACAATGTCTGCCCTGGTGAAATCGAGTTTTTCGAAGAGAAAATGAAGGCACGTACCGGCCCGAGCCCCACGGGGAAAGGTAAAGCGGTCCTGATGCTCCGACACTTCCGGCCCGAGTGATGGCAAAATTGGATCATGGTCGGCCGTCTCGCTTCCCTGGCCCACGATTATGGAGCTGAAGCTGGCCGATGACCAACCGGACCGGATTGACCGGTTCAGGGTCCGGGCCGCAAGGGTTTCCTGAGCGGTCTCGGAAGGAAGCGGGGCAGAAAGGGGGCCGGGCAGCTCTTCTATGACTATATTCCCCTCGGCCCGGGAGGCGATCCGGTAAAGATCGGCCTCCATCGCCTCGTTGGTCATCCGGGTGAGAAAATCGGAAAGGGCCGGGATGAGGTCGCGGTTGTCAGCTTCGCAAGCCAGCCATTCCCCATGCAGGAGCCAGCCCAGGGCATTTGGGTCGGCTTTTTTTGTCCTGCCGTCCAAGACCTTGCCGCATATCATAATGCAACGATATCGAGCCCGGGTGAGGGCCACATAGAGGAGCCGGAGCTGCTCGGCCAATTCCTCCTGGGCCGCAAGAAAACGGTTTTGCTCCAGGTTTTCTGTGCCCAGGTCAAGGAACGGGAGAAAATTGTTTGTCGGGTCGTGGAAACTGACCGCGGGCTCGTCAATGCTCCTGATCTTGGCGCTCCACAGGAAGGGACAAAACACCACCGGATATTCGAGCCCCTTGCTCTTGTGGATGGTAACGATCTGGACCCGGTTGGCATCGCTTTCAAGGCGCAGTTCGGCCTCCTCGTCCTCGGCCTTCTCGCAATCGCAACGGCCGATGAACCACTGGATAAGGTCTGCCCTGCCTTTGCGGCGCCTGGTCGCCTCGCCCTGGAGGAGTTCGGCAAGGTGCAGGAGATTGGTCAGCCGTTGTTCGCCGTCCGGAAAGAAGAGGAGCCGGGGCGCCACCTCTTCCTCGACCAGCCAGTGCCTAAACATGCGCATAAAACCCGTTTCGCACCAGAGCCGGTGGTAGGTATGAAAACGGGCGATAACCGTTTCCCAGGCCCGTTCATCCAGGGCCAGGGAGTGGATGGCCTCGCCGGTTGCGCCCATGAGTTCGGTGGCCAACGCGGCCCGCAGCCGGGCCTCCTCGCCCGGCTCGGCGATGGCGGTAAGTATCCGGCATAATTCCTCGGCCTCGCTTCCGGCAAATACATTGGTGTCGTCCTTCATCACCGAGGCCACGCCCAGTTTCCGGAGGGCATCCCGGACCGCCCTTCCCTGCCGGTGGCTGTAGACCAGCACGGCGATGTCGCCGCCGGCAAGGCCGCGGCCTCCGATCCGCACCATGCCCTTCTTGCTTCGGGCGAGGAGATCGGTGATGGCCGTAGCCGTGGCCATGGTAGCCATTTCGTGCGCCGCCCCCTTGATGAGGGGCCGGTCGTCATTCTCGGGCCGCAACACCCACAGACGCAAGGGCCCGCCTTCGTCTTCATCGTCAACCAGACGCTCCCGAACATCATGGGGCCAGTGCACCGGCCGAAAGCGGATAGACTCCAATAAAAAGGGCCGGGCATGGCTGGCAAAGAGCGCGTTCACGGCCCGGATCAGGCAAGGATCGGATCGCCAGTTGATGCCGAGCGGCAATTTTTGGCCGGCGTCCTCCCGGGCCAAGATATAGGAGAAGACATCCGCGCCCCGGAAGCTGTAGATCGCCTGTTTCGGGTCGCCCACGAGAAAGACCAGGGCCTTGGTCCCTTGGTAGATGCGGGAAAATATTCGGTACTGGACCGGATCGGTGTCCTGGAATTCGTCGATCAGGGCCGCCTGAAAGCGGTTGCTAATCATTTTCGCCAGGGCCTTGCCCGAAGGCCTTTGGAGGGCGGCGGCAAGGTTTAGCAGCAGATCGTCATAGGACTGGATTTGTTCCCGGCGTTTGCGTGGCGGCAGCTCTCGGCAACAGAAGTCCAGTAATTGGGCCTTGAGATTGATAAGGAAAAACCCATAGCCGGTAAGGAGGGTCTCATGGGTATTCTTCATGACCTCGGCAACGTCAAAGAAGGGGTGTTCAGGCGCGGTCTTGCCCTTCTTGACCGAGGCCAAAATTCGGCCTTGGGTAAATTTATCCAGGACGCCCGCCATTTCTTTCGGTAAAAGATCTGGATGCCCCGGTAAAAAGAAGCGGTTAAGGGAGGTAACCCAGGTCGGCAGAGAGGATGGTTTGTAGGAGGTGCGATTGAGGGTACCGTCCTCAATCGCCCGGGAAAGAACGGCATAAATCCCTTCTTGGTCCTGTTGCCAGATGGCCCGGCATTGCGAATGGGCCTCCTGGTAACGGGCCTCGTCCCCGGCGAGATCCAGAGGTGCCGGCGGGGCAAGCACGGTAAGATAAGGCCTTCCGACCGCCCTTATAACCTCGGAAAGTAGTCTTTCCGGGGTGTAACCCTTGCCAAGGAGATATTTTATGAACAGCGGGGTGCCATGATAGAATCGTTGCCGCCAGAAGTCGTCTGCGATCTCCTGGAGGATTTCCCGATCACTGGACACCAATTCGGTCTCAAAGGCCATGCCGCTCTCAAAGGCGGATTCGGCCAGTATCCGCTGGCAAAAGCCATGGATGGTAAAGATTGCCGCCTCATCAAAACCGAGCACGGCATTGGCCAGGTACTGGGCCGCCCGGCTGTGATTTTGGTTGCGGGAAAGAAGCTGCGCGAAAAATGGGTCGTCGGTCTCGCCGATTTCAAAGGCCTCCCGGGCCCTGACGAGCCTGCCCCGGATGCGGTCCCGCAATTGGGCAGTGGCGGCCTTGGTGTAGGTGACAACCAGTATCCTGTTTACGGCAAGGCCTGCCTCCACCACCAGACGCAGATACAGGGCCGAGAGGGTATAGGTCTTGCCGGTGCCGGCGCTCGCCTCAAGCAGGACCTGACCTTCCAGGGGGATGGAAAAGATGTCCAGGGATTCCGGGGGTATCATTATGTTCATCGGTTCGGTATTCTCCAAGGCGGGCTATGCCCGCAACCCAAGTTGTCTTGTTCCACTGCAAAACGAATTTCGAATGTCGAAC
>CAZDYX010000429.1:0-1187 GCA_964509775.1 uncultured Desulfobulbia bacterium
TAAGGCGTCCTTAATAGCTTAAATATGTGCTCCCCAAAATCCGTTACAATCAGAAACAATGATCAAGACCTAAAAAGGATGTTCCGAAATGTTCAAAAAGTTCTTCCTGAGGTTTGCCGGGGCCCCATCTGCCGACTCCATTTTTCGGAACGATGCGCCGCCACGTCATCATCCCCTGCTGGTCTATCTCCTGGTCTTTGTCCTCTTCCAGCTCATCTTTGTCTTCTTCCTGCTCTCTGAAAAAAACAAGGACGCAAAAAGCTATATCGACCAAGTTCTGGCCCAGGAGAAATCCTCCCAAGCCGCGATCCTGTCATATTACCACAACCAAGCTCAGGTTCTTTTCGACACCTTTTTGAACCGCCCGGAAATTCTCGACCAGTTTAAGGAAGCTGCGGAAGGCGGGCCTGTTGAAAGGGATAGGCTCCGCAACCAACTGTACGAAAACCTCTCCCCCGCTTACAACTCCATAAAAAAAGATCTCTTCCCGCTCGTGCATTTCCATTTTGTCAACGGCACAAGTTTTTTGCGCATGCACCGGCCGGAAGAGTTTGGCGACAATCTTTTCTTGATCCGGCCGGGCCTCAAAACAGCATCCATGACAAAACGATTTGTTGAGGACTTTGAGATTGGTATTCATACAGACGCCTTCCGCTATATCTTCCCGCTGGTTCATGATGGAACCCACATGGGCACCGTGGAATTCAGCCTGCCCTCCTCACTCTTCCAGGAGAAACTAGCCAGTCTTTTCGAAGCGGAATACCGATTTATACTAAAAAAAAGTCAGGCTGACCGCGCCCTCATCCCCTCTGACCAGGAACGATATATTATTACTGTTCTTTCTGAAGATTTCAAACAGGTACGAGAGGAAGAATTTTCCCATTCACAGAAGCACAGACTTCACCTGTCGTCTGAGGTCATACAGGCGATCGACCGAAAACTCCACGGCATCATCCAGGAAGACCTGCGAAAAGAGATTGCATTTGCAAAGCAAGTGAGGGTTGATGGCACTAATTATCTCATCACCTTTCTGCCAATCAAGAACATTGAACAGCAGGTTGCCGGGTACCGGCTCTCTTACCGGGGAGACGAGCACCTCGCGCGGGCGTTGCCCCATTTTTTCTTGGTCTATCTCGGAGGCGCCGGACTCTTTTTCGCCCTTCTGGTACTGCACGGATATTTCACCA
>CAZDYX010000429.1:1197-3247 GCA_964509775.1 uncultured Desulfobulbia bacterium
ATAAAGATAAAGACACCCATGGCGCCTATTTCGGCGGCAATAAATCCTTCTTTGACTTAACAAACTTTCATCCCGAAAAAATCCGCGACCAAACGACTCCTGATGTATTCCCTGAGCTGCCGGCGGCAGTCATGCAGGATCTTGACCAGCAGGCAATAACCTCCGGAAAAATCGCGGAAGGCGAGTTGCAACTCCGCACCCCGAATGGCTTTCTCTGTGACCTCATGCTCTATGAAAAAATGATCACCGACGACGCAGGAAGGCCGTTCGCTATCATCGGCTCTGCCTTTGATATTACGGCAAGGAAAAGATCCGAGAACAGCGTGAAGGAAGCGCTTCTGGAAATGGATCAGATCTTTAACACCGCGGCCGACGGCATGCGAGTAATCACCACCGATTTTGTCTGCCAGATGGTCAACGATACCCTGCTCACTATGCAAAAGCAGGAACGTAACCAGATTCTGCATAAGGAATGTTTTGAAATCTTTCCCGGAGCATCCTGCAATACGGATCGGTGTCCCCTGACCCGTATCATGAACGGTGAAGAACGGATCGAAGAAGAGGTCTGGAAACACACGGCCACCGGGGAAAAATATCTCTGTCTGCTCACGGCAACGCCTTATCGGGACAGGGAAGGCAACCTTCTGGGCATTGTGGAAAATTTCAAGGACATAACCGAGCGGGAGAAAACCCTGACCGAACTCTCTCAGGCCATAGAATCAGCGAATCTTGCCCTTAAATCGGCTGATAAGGCCAACGAGGCCAAGAGTCGTTTTCTTGCCAATATGAGCCACGAGTTCCGTACCCCATTAAACGGCATTCTGGGAATGGCAGCCCTTACCATGGATACCGAACTTACCGTCAAACAGCAGCAATACCTCGATATGATACAAAAATCCGGTCAACGTTTGCTGGACCTTTTCAACCAGGTTATTGATTTTTCCAAGCTGGAAGCAGGGAAGCTGGCGCTTAACGCAGAACCCTTTGTCCTGCGTGATCTTCTGCACGAAGTTTTTACTCCGATTGCCTTGCAACTGCAACAGCGGGGAATTGAGAGCAATCTCATCATCCCCCCTCTCATCCCAAATCAATGGTTGGGCGATGCCATTCGCCTGCGCCAGGTTCTGGTGCATCTGCTCGACAACGCCGGCAAGTTCACCCACCAGGGCTGCATCTCCCTCCGGGTAGCGCTGGCAGGCAGACAAGACGAAAAAACAATCCTGCAATTCAGCATTCAGGATACCGGTATCGGCATCCCAGACGACAAACAACAGATGATCTTTACGCCCTTCAGCCAGGCGGATAACTCCATGACCCGCAAATACGGCGGCGCCGGCCTGGGTTTGACGATATGCCGACAGATCATCGAACTGATGGACGGCAAGATCTGGATCGACAGTAAAGCGGGAAAAGGCTCCACCTTCCATTTTTCAATCCCCTTCAGACAACTGGCCGAAAATAATGAGAAAGGCGAAACCGTCCCCCTTGACCGGTTATCTGAAAGTCCTGGCTTTTTCCACCTTCTGGTGGTTGATGATGATTTTACCAATCAGGTTCTGGCCGAAGCAATATTGAAAAAAGAAGGGTGGCGGATCACTATTGCCAATAATGGCGAACAGGCTCTCGCTGTGCTTGAAAAGGAACAGATTGATCTTGTCCTCATGGACCTACTCATGCCGATAATGGACGGCTATACAGCAATCCAAAAAATCAGGGAGAAAGAAAGTGAGACCGGAAGCCACCTACCGATTATCGCCCTGACAGGTCTTGCGTCTGCAGAGGATGAAGCAAAGTGTCGGACGGCCGGGGTGGACGATTATCTCGCCAAACCCTTCGAGCGGGAAAAATTACTGGCAATCATCAGACAGCACCTTCAACCGAAGGAAGGAGCACGTCATGAGATCAAAACAGGAACTTGACGGGTTACAGGATCAAGAAAAATGGCATTATGACCCTTTAATTCTTTTACCCTTGGCGTCAAGGTCGGGCAACTGCATGCCTTGCAGTGGAGGGTCAGTATGTGCTAGGCTTAATGCAATGTCATTGACTT
>CAZDYX010000430.1:0-3240 GCA_964509775.1 uncultured Desulfobulbia bacterium
TCAGACGTCGCGGCCGGATGCCACGCTTGATGACATCGATGCGGAGAAAGTGCGAAAGTTTTTGAGTCGGGCCAAGACAGAGCGGCGATGGGAGATTGATCCCCAGACGCCGGCCGATCAGGCGCTCCGTCAGTTAAATTTGATGTCCAATGGTCAACTGACCATTGCCGCGTTGCTGCTATTCGGGAAAAATCCGCAGCGGCATCTTGTTCAGTCGAAGGTGCGTTGTGCGCGATTCAAGGGCGACGATGAAGTGGAGTTTCTTGATTTGAAGGTGATCGAAGGCGACATCATCGAACAGGTAGCGGAGGCGATGGCCTTTGTGAGGCGCAACACAAGCATGGCGGTAAAGATCGAGGAAAAATTGGAAAGGACCGAGCGCTGGGAATATCCGCTGGACGCCATTCGTGAAGCGATCACCAACGCAGTGTGTCACCGCGATTACGCCGGTAGCGGTAATGTTCAGGTGCGCATCTTTGATCACGCGCTGATGGTCTCAAATCCGGGTGGTTTGCCGAGCGACCTGACAGTAGAGGACCTCAGGAGGCCCCATGAATCCAAACCGCGCAACAAATTGGTGGCGGATGCCTTCTTTCTCATCAAGTATATCGAACAGTTTGGCACAGGCACACGCAGAATGATCAATGATTGCCAGGAGGCCGGAGTACCGGAACCTGAGTTCGAGTCACACGGCGATGTATTTCGGATCGTTTTCCGCAAGCTCGTTCCGGTGGATCGGAGATTTGCAGGGTTGGGGTTAAATAAACGGCAACTTGCGGGGCTCACGTATCTCCAGGAAAAGGGTCGCATCACGATGCAGGAATACGCG
The DNA here is from genome assembly GCA_964509775.1 of uncultured Desulfobulbia bacterium. GTDB lineage: Bacteria > Desulfobacterota > Desulfobulbia > Desulfobulbales > CAZDYX01 > CAZDYX01. The sequence continues at coordinate 830 of CAZDYX010000430.1, forward strand.
AAGGCAACGGATAGCAGCGAACGTACGGCCAAGCGAGACCTGAAGGAAATGGTGGAAAAGAAGGCTTTAGTGAAGCATGGAAAAACCAAAGGAAGCTGGTATGCGTTACCACAAGAATAATTCAAGCCAATTGGCCTGAATCTGGCCCGATTCGGGGTCCAATTGGCCCGAAAAAGTCGAAACATACGCCGCAGCGACGTCGCGAGCGCCGCGGATATCGACTTCGAGCTGTTATAACCAGCGATATCGCGAGCTAGCGGCCCCTCGCCCAACCATAAAATCGAGCGGTCAAGCCGCTCATTTTGGCGTTGAACCGTCCTCATTGTAACGGATTTTGGGGAGCAGCACGAAACCCGCACAAAACGAGGGGTGCGGCTGACAATTATCATATAAACCTATTGATAAAAATGGATAGAAACAATCCGGTTGTATCTCTTGAGCGGTGCTTTGGCCTTTGGGTATCTCGTATCTCCTTAAGGTAGGTTGAGTTTTGCACTCAATTTTTGCCACAGGAGAAGCGGGTTATCTAGCTTAAAATGCTCCCTCCCCAAAATCCGTTACAATGAGGATAAAAACATGACCTTTCGAGGCGATATCGACTTAGAGCGGCACACGGCAAGCCTGAATTTTTAGATAAAACTTTGGCCTGACGGGAGCGGACTCGGCGAACGCCGCGGACTTGGGCTTCGAGAGGTGACCTCGCAAGCCCGGGAAAAAAGCCCAACCAAAAAGAAATCAACGAGGCAGGTTATTTTCGCGTTGGCTCTTAGCCACCGGAGTGTCGGCCTAAAAAAAACTATAATGAAAGTCAAAATCGTCGAAGCGCTAAATACCACTGTCTCTATTGTGAAGACATTGGCGCGTTTCTATGCATATGAGATGACGGCATACACAGGTTTTCCATGTCCAGAGGATGGTCTCTTCTTCTGCCGCGACGACGCTTACTGGCGTGATCCAACAAATACATATTTTCTAATAAAAGTTGACGATGAAATTGCCGGCTTCGCTGTTATCGATCATATTGGTGCAAACCAAATAGTCGATGCAAACGTAGCGGACTTTCTTGTCCTTCCGAAGTTCCGCCGTAGAGGTGTTGGCACTCGGTCTGCTTGTCAGATTTTCAACAACTTCAATGGTAATTGGGAAGTAATGCAATTGCCTGAAAACAGTTCAGCGATCTCATTTTGGACCAGTGTAATTAGGCAGTACACATGTGGCAGATACACCACATCACAAGAACGTACAAATAACTACGGGAAAAACCTGGTTGTGCATCGTTTCAATAATGGCTGGCGTATGCAAATGGCAAAGAAAGTATAGAACGGAGGGTGTATTATGGGAGTAGTTTATCGTCCATCGTCAAGTTCATCGTCGAGTTCAAGCTATAAGGGTCAGAACTACAACAAGGGTCCACAAAAATCTGACGTCTCCGTTAAAAAACTCATTCTCAACTTAATGGGGATAGTGGGCGTTGGTGTAGCAATCGTAACGGTCATCTTTTTGGCGCTTACAGTCTACACTGCGCTGGTTAGTTTAACATGGCCCGCCTTGCTAAGAGCCCTTACCGCCCCCTCTTCACTATCTATTAGTACGATTATCACACTTGTAGTTGAAGGTTGTCTTGCCGGAATTGTGATAGGTTCGCTTAAGAGAGTCTTCGGTCTGCGCTCCAAATTTGGAGAAATGACCTTATCAAAAGCAATGTCATTTCGTGTTCTGACACAAGACGCAACATTCATCCCAAACCTAATTCTTTCGCTGATAGTTGCTGCCATCGTTGGATTGCTAGCTAGTGCTTCTGGAACCGTCGGCATAACTGATCTAGTCCTAGGAACCACGCATCTTAATGCCTTGGGCATAATTTCCGCAGTATCCCCGATTGCTGCACTTGCAATGGGAGGTGGTGCTGGCGGAATTGGTGCTGGTGGTGGTTTTTTTGGTTCATGGATTTTTTTGATAATCATGATTCTCATAGCTTTTGTAATCCAAGGTATGCTTGTAGGTGCGGTAAGCGGTTTCATGTTTGGCGTTCTTTTTGGCGCGCTTCGCGGAGGCTTGAGAAGCGGCGCGTCTTCTACATTTGTCAGCCTAATTTCCATTGATGCCACCACTAGTAGAGGACAGATTATTTGGTCATCCGCGAAAACGGGGCTGATACAAGGAGCCATCGTTGGTGCCATCGTTGGTCTCATTCAAGGAATAGTCACTGCCATAGTATTCTATCCACGACGATAACCCTACAATATAATATTATGAAAAAGAAGTTCATGGTCAGGTTTCACTTTTGTCATTTGAAAAAGGACTATGCACATCTGGCGCAATGATTCAGCCGCGGCGGGCTGTTTCAACCAGTCCGTCAACCCGATGAACTGGTTACGTCCGTGTTCCCGGCGACTGCATCGCCGGGAATC
>CAZDYX010000431.1:0-3217 GCA_964509775.1 uncultured Desulfobulbia bacterium
CGTGAAGCCGCTTTGCGCCTACAAAAACGAGATACTGCAAGAAATGGACGGCCATTGGGAAGTGGGCACGGGAGGGCAAGTCACATCCCCCACACCTCTATCGTCTTGCCCTGTACCGTCTCCACCCGGTGAAAAATCTTTTCCTCCCAGCTTACGCCGGACCCGCAGTTAAAAATGATCAGATGCCCGTCGGGAGCGCCGCACCGGTCCAAGTATTCCCAGGTTTGCGCCAGCCCTTGCTCAATGGTCTTTTCAAGACTCTTCCGGAGCACCTTGAGCTCCAGCGCCACCTTCTGCACCCCGGCCGGATGCGGCCAGATTACCAAAAGATCGGTGCGCATCCGGCCCAGACCGTATTCCCGCTCGATTCGGCCGCCGCCATTTACAATCCGCTGCAAAAAGGCCTGCAACAGTAACTGAGGACCAGCCTCCCGGTAGGAAAACCGTTCCAGCCATGCCTCTGAATTCTCCCTGAAAAACTCCTGAAAGGCAAAAAGCAGTTTGCTCATGTCAAGACGGCCGTCAGGCAGGATATACCAACCGGGCTGCTGACGGCCTTCCATGTTCAATTGCGCCATAGCGCTCAGATGCCGCGGTACCACCTCGCGATAGATGGGATTGGCAATCTGCACGCCCATGGGGGTGCGGGAAATGAGCCCCAGGTCCAGCACATAGTCAATATCATCCTCCTGAACCCCGACAGGGAAATCATCCGAGATCAACATAGCCTGAATCACCCGGCGCACCCGGTCTTCCTTGAGCTTGTCGGCAAGCTGGTCGATGTGCGACTCCCGCCGCAGGATAAGGTTATCCTTGGCAATCATAATCTGCTCGGCCGTGATCGGTTGCTGACGGTCGCGACCCGTTTGTAATTCAAAACAGGCCTCATAGGCCAGGGCGTTCACCAGCCAGGGCTGCCCTCTGGTCAATTCCCACACCAAGGTAATTGTTTCCGGCAAGAATTCCTGGCCGGCCTCTTCGGTATGCTGGCGATACAACATTTCCACCTCTTCCAGGTCAAAATTCCCCAGCCGCAACGACTTGGCCTTGATATTAAAGGGGCTGCCGCCGGTGATAACCTGCTGGCCCATTTGCTCCATCCGGTAGTCACGCACATCCCGCAGCCCGCACAATACCACGCTCTGGGGAAAGGCGGCCGGACGCTGGGTATAGCCGGACCGCAACTGCCGCAGCACCGAAATCAACGTATCGCCAACCAGGGAATCCACCTCGTCAAAAAGAATAACCAAAGGTTTGGCACTGTGTTGCGCCCATGCGGTCAAGAGGCTATTTAAGGCCGTATATTCATTACCTTGCGCCAACAGCTTCGGCCAAGCCGAGGCAGGAAATTCATCCCCCAGCACCCGTATGGCGCCGGCGCCAATCTCATGAAGAATGGCCTTCATCCCGTCAGCCACATCCCCCCGCGCCGCCTGGGCCGCCTCCACATTCACATAGAGACAGCGATAAAGGTCCTGGGCATTTAGATACGTCATCAATGCCAGCAGACAGGTGGTCTTGCCGGTCTGGCGCGGGGCGTGGAGGACAAAATATTTTTCCTGGGCGATCAGTTCGAGCACCTCGTCACGCCGAATGCGGCCGAGCGGGTCCAGGATATAATGTTTGGCCGGGTTCACCGGCCCGGCGGTGTTAAAAAAACGCATATTGGCTCCTACCTCCCCCTTGAATACCACGTTCCCTTTCCTGTTCCATGCTGAACAAGATAGCCCTGCTGCACAAGGCGCCGCAAATGAACCTTTACCGTGTTTCTGCTCATTTCCAGAAGGGCGACGGCATCGGACATGGTCAAGCGGCCTCGCTCTTTGACTAGAAGCAGCAGCCTTTCCGAGAGCAGGGGCAGCCTTTCAAGAAGCTGCTCCTGCTCTATCTTTGCCAGGAGTACATCCTTCTGTTTTTTCAAAACAGAGAGGAAGAACCCGACCCAATCGTCCAGATTCTCCTGCTCGGTTCTGATATTCCTTTGTGAGGTCCGTAACGTCCGGTAATAACCATCCTTGTTTTCTTCCACGATTCGCTCAAGGGAACTGTACGGCGTATAGTGATACCCGCACTGCAATAGCAAAAGGGTCGTCAGTATTCTCGATAGCCTGCCATTGCCATCCTGAAATGGATGGATCGCCAGAAAGTGGACAATAAAAAACGCAATTGTTAGCAGCGGATGCGAATCACGGTTACGCAGGCTTCGCGCCGACCACGCCACCAAGTCCTCCATCAGTTTTGGTGTATCGAATGGCAAGGCGGTCTCAAAGACAACGCCGAGACTTTTGCCCGTGGCGTCAAATGCCTCCACATTGTTCGGGAATTTCTTGTATTCACCCCTGTGCCGCATGTCTTTGGAGCTATATTTCAGCAGGATGCCATGTATCTGCTTGATATGGCTCTCCGTGAATGGGATATGTTGCCAGGCATCATAGATGGTATTCATTGCCTCGGCATAGCCGGCAACCTCCTCCTCATCCCGTGTTCGGAATGACTGAATTTCCAGGTTGGCCAACAGCGCCTCAACCTCATAGTCGGACAGCCGTACGCCTTCAATGCGGGTGGATGATCCAACCGACTCAATGGTAGCCACTCGGCGCAGGGTCAGGAGCCGATCCGGCGCCAACTTGCCGAGCGTTTCCCAGCGCCCCTTGAATTCGTCTAATTCCGTAACAATGCCAAGGAGTTGGGCGGTTATCGATATGGAAGCAATTCTAAACATCAAAAATGTCATTCTCCAAAAACACACCCAAAAACACCCAAAAAATTAGCATCAACGATTTCCGTCTCAAGACACTTTCTTTTTTTGCAGTTACTCTTTTCTTCCGATTGTCCGACCTGAAGGGTCTGGTGGATATTAGCCGGGGGTAGCCGCAGCGCGGCAACCCCCGGAACGAAGGCGCGACAATTTCATAGCGCCCTTGGAAGGGCGCAGGAAATATTACCCCTGTTTGACAGCATCACAACCTGTTGCCCCTTGAAGGCGAACGCTCCATATCCATCTTGCCAAGCAAATTCGCACATAACAAGTGCAGATCCCGGCGTCGCAGGAGCGGCGGATTAAGCCATGCTCAATCCGCATTTTAACTTTTTACACGATTTATCATATCAGTAACTTCTTTGTTAGCATTAATATAATGAAGTTCTATGTGCTTGTTTTGTAAAGAAAAAACTCGAAAAACTTCATCAGCAAATGCCTGTCCCAATGAGCTTACAT
>CAZDYX010000432.1:0-3193 GCA_964509775.1 uncultured Desulfobulbia bacterium
TCTCTATTGCTAACAGGCTAAACCCCTTCAGACTATCGACCTGAGTAGTTACTAAAAATCTTTGTACTGCAGGACAGCGTTTTATTTTCTTTGCCGTGAACCAATCATGACCGATATCCCCATCACCAAGAAACAGCGGCTAAATCTCATCCGAAATTATATTGACCGGATGCCCAGCCTGTCGACCACGGTCAACAAGGTCCTTGAGGTCTGCGACAACCCCAGAACCTCACCCAATGCCCTTAACCGGGTCATTGCCCTGGATCCTGTTCTTACCGGCCAGGTACTTAAGCTTATCAACTCCGCCTATTATTCCCTGCCCTACCAGATTAGCTCCTTGAGCCGGGCAATCATCATGCTGGGGCTTAATACGGTAAAGAATCTGGCCCTCACCACAGCGGTCTTGGAGAGCCTGGGCGGGGAGGGATCTTTTCATAGCCTCTCTATGGATGCCTTCTGGATACATTCCATCTGCGTCGGGGTGACAGCCAAGGCGTTGGCAGCCATCAAAGGAGTACCGGCACTTGAGCGGGAAGAGTATTTTGTTGCCGGGATGCTGCATGACCTGGGAAAAATCCCCTTAAACAACCGATTTGTCGATGACTATTCACAGTCCCTGGCATTAGCAAAACTGGAGCAGAGCCCCTTATATCGGGCCGAGGACCAGATCATGGGAATTGACCATACCTTGGTCGGGGGTATGATCGCTGAAAAATGGAAACTGAGCAAGACCATTGTCGATTCTTTGCAGTATCATCATCAGCCTGAATCAGCCGACGAGGGGACAAGATTATTGGTTTCTCTTGTGGCCCTTGCCAACATGTATGCCAACACCATGGACTTTGGTTCTGCCGGCGACAATTTTCCCGAGGAACGACGGTTAGTTGTTCTTCTTAAGGAAGTGGGGGTTGATTGGCCGACCCTTTCCGACTTAAGCAAGACCGTAATTGAGGAGATTGAAAAGGCCAAGATTTTTTTGCAACTTACCCAAGGCGGGCGACAATGAGACCGGCGATGAGGGTAACGTTTTGGGGGGTAAGGGGATCTATTCCCTGCCCTGGGGCAGAGACGGTGAAATACGGGGGCAATACCCCCTGCCTTGAACTGCGCCTTGATTCCGGCCGTCTTATTATTATTGACGCCGGCTCCGGCCTGCGGGAACTCGGCAATCACCTGATGATTCATGATCTTCCCAAGGGCCCGATCCATACGGAGATATTTCTGTCCCACACCCATTGGGACCATATCATGGGCCTTCCTTTTTTTACCCCGAGCTATATCCCCGGCACCAAGATCAAGGTCTTCGGCCCGGTCAGTTTTGAGGACCAGGGCTTGCGGGATATTGTCGGCGGTCAGTTTACCTATCGATACTTTCCGGTACGTCAGACCGAACTTGCAGCTACCATAGAATATTTTGATCTCAAAGAGGACCGTTATGATCTCGGTGACGGCCTGATACTTTATACCAAGTATCTCAACCACCCGATCCTGTGCCTTGGATACCGCTTTGAATATCAGGGCAAGGTCTTTTGCACCGCCTATGATACCGAACCATTCCACAATGTATTCTGCACCGATGTTTGCCATCCCGACTATGATGAGGCCATGGCCATCGAGGGGGATATGGTGGCAAAGGAAGAAAATTTGCGGGTGGAGAAATTCTTCTCAGGCTCGGATCTCCTTATCCACGACACCCAATACACCATGACGGAATATACCTCCTCCAAGACCGACTGGGGGCACAGCCCTATCGAATATGCCATTGCCGCTGCCAAACGGACAAAGGTAAAACGAATGGCCCTCTTCCACCACGACCCCTTAAGGACTGACGCCCAACTCGATGAGTTGGCAAACACCTATTGCCAAAATTCGGAAGACGAGACCGAGGTCTTCATTGCCCAGGAAGGAATGGAGATTGAGATCTAGCAACAATCCTCCTCCCGAGACAGCATCCCAGACCGAACTTAGGGGAATCCTTGAACGGATTACCTTCCAAAATCAAGAAAACGGTTTTACCGTTGCCCGCCTGCAGGAAGCGGAGAAGACCGGCCAGTTGACTACGGTGGTGGGCGCCCTTTCGGGTATACCGGTCGGTTCCACCCTCGCCCTTTCGGGATGGTGGCTAAAGGATGCCCGGCATGGCTGGCAGTTCAAGGTGAACAGTTATACGGTGCTCACGCCCAATACGATCAACGGCATAAAACGCTATCTTGGCTCCGGCCTCATCAAGGGTATCGGGCCCAAGTACGCGGCCCGTATTGTCAAACAGTTCGGGTTGACCACCCTGGACATTCTTGAACAGGCACCGCAACGACTGCTTGAGGTTCCGGGGCTGGGAGAAAAACGGGTCGGAAAGATCAAAAATGCCTGGGCCGATCAAAAAGAGGTCCGCTCGATCATGATCTTTCTGCAAGGCCACGGCATCTCAGCCACCTTTGCGGTGAAGATCTATAAGGTCTATGGGTCTCGGGCCATAGAGGTCATCCAGGGTAACCCCTATCGGCTGGCCGATGACATCTGGGGCATCGGTTTTAAAACCGCCGACCGGATTGCCCTGGCAATGGGAATCCCTGGAAATGACCCCCGGCGGGCAAAGTCAGGCCTTCTCTTTACCCTGAACGAAGCGGCGAGCGACGGCCATTGTTTTTTACCCAAAGGTCGGCTCATGGAGCTTGCCGGGGAAATTCTCACGATCGTTCCTGTACTCTTAGAGGATCAGATCCCGGATCTCATCCTCGATGAAAAGGTCGTCATCGAGGATGAAAGGGTCTATCTTGCCTCTTTGTACTACGCTGAAAAAGGGGTGGCGGCTAACATCCGTAGGCTCTGTGGTCACGCCTCCTCCTTTGCCGGGATCCATACCGAGGTTGCCATCCCCTGGGCCAGTGCCAGGATGAGGCTTGATTTTGCCCCGGAACAATACGAGGCGATCAAGGCCGCACTCCGACATCCCCTGACCATTATTACCGGCGGCCCCGGTACCGGAAAAAGCACCATCCTTAAGGCCATCCTTCTTATCCTGGCGGCAAAGGGGGCGACGGTTCAACTGACCGCACCCACCGGCCGGGCAGCCAAACGGATGAATGAGGCCACCGGCCAGGAGGCCATGGCCATCCATCGTCTGCTGGAGTTTGATCCGGGAACAATGGGATTTAAAAGAAATGCGGCTCATCCCCTAAAAGTGGATTTTCTG
>CAZDYX010000433.1:0-3182 GCA_964509775.1 uncultured Desulfobulbia bacterium
TATTCAAGATCCTTTGCAAGAATCAGATAGTATCGGCATTCCTCAAGGGAACCTTAAGTCACTAATGAAAGCTGTACACAATAAGCTAATTATGATGCAACATCATAAGCTAAAAATTCTTCAATATAATAAGCCAAAGGTAACCTGGCCCTATGGTGACTCCTGCTGAAAAACTTGCTCAATCCCTTGAGGTTATGCGTGTTCTTCAGGATCAGAAGGGGAGCGCTATTCGCTCTGCCGACCTGCCGCGCAACCACAGGGAACGTCTACTTGCCCTTGGCTTTCTGCGGGGAGTCATGAAAGGATGGTATATCCCTACCCAGGAACTCCCGGTGGGGATCATCACCTCTATCCTCGGCGGCCCTTTTTTCCTCTGGCTTCTTTTACGTAAGGATCGCTGCGTCTCGATCTAACCAGTGCTCACAGCCGACTGGTACTGATGGGCCGGTTACCATCGCAACCGAAAAGGATGGTATGCTCCGCCTCCTTCGGCTCTAAATAGCCGGGCAAGACTTTGTGCCTGATTCCGGAGAATATCCGCAGACGAGACTTTCTTGGACCGCCAGGCTATCTTTCCGGTCCAACGGCGGGTAAAACTTTTAGCAAGCAGAATGCGTGTGCTTGTCTTGAGGCATCCATGGCGACCGAGTCTGGGAACAAAACCGCGGCCGAGCATGCTGAGAACGATCCTGTCGGCAAAGGGAGCGCGAAATTCCTCGATGAGATCGAAGACAAGGCTGCCCTGATCCCGAAGCGCTCCGTGGATAAGCCCGAAATACGGGTCCAAGCCGGCCCCAACGACAGCCCGCCACACCTCGCCATAAAGGATGCCGTAGGCATAGTTCAGGCATTGATTGATCACATCGACGGCCTTTCGGGTGATCCTTTTTGAAAATCCGAACTCTGGGGGGATGAGGGAGGCAACCTGCTGCCAATAGAGAGCCGCGGCCCGCCCTTCGGCGCGTCAGTGGCGATTCGGCAGCGAACTGCTGAAACGACTTCTAACCCCTGAACTTGCCTCAGAATTCGACGGGCTTTCAAAAACGGTGGCTGCTCAATACAAATTCGAAGTGGAGGATAAGTTGCGGCGATACTACCGCCGACCGGGCAAGCCGATTGATTTCGTGTTCGCCTTGGTACATGGGGACAAACTGGCCGGTTACGGCTTGGACGAGCCCCGGAGTTATCCAAATCTTTGCGGGTATTGCCTTCTGGTTCGGGATGTGTCAAGGGATCATGGCGATCCGGCTGAAATACAGGCAGAAACCCCGGGGTCTTACCTGGAACGGGTGGTGGCCGAGGCGGTCGATGCCGAGTTTCGCGCCTATGCGGCCCTCCCGGAGGTAGTGACTAAAGACTTGCGGCGCTGGTTTTGCGCCGATGGTCCTGCCATAAAGGAAATCTTAAATATTCTTACCAGGCATCAAAAAAAGGATGGGTTATCTCAAACCCTATGAACCCCTCCACCAAGCGCCTGATGGAAGTAAAGGTGAAAAGAATCGCCCTTAACGAGGCCGAGGTGACCACAAGAGAATACTGGTATTTACGCTGGCTCAAAGCCTCGAACGACAGCTATGAGTATACCTACCGGGAAACAAACCTGCAGCGATATATCCTCAATAGAGAAGATGGGGCATGGAAGGTATATCAAAACCTCAGGCCCGCCCCCCGCACAACCGCGCCCCAACGGTGGCGGACAGGGAAGTGACATGCTTAGCCCAAACTTATCGTTTTTTTAGTTGACTTATTTGTTGCAAGCAAGTTATACAAAAACATAATAGAAAGGTGTATTTTGTTGCCAGGCTATTGTCTGGTCTCATCAAACAACAGAAAAAAGGCGAAGACGACAAAAGGCCTTTCCCAATCAACTGACTTGACCAATGAGAATTACGGAACTCCGTCCACAACCCAATTGGGTAATGTCCGTCGTTGCTGACGACGGTCGTATTGGCAGTTTTGATGTCAGTCCCTATCTGGGAGATGAAGCGTTTGAAGACCTTCGAGACCACAGCGAATTTATCAAGGTTTTCAATGGCGGATACTTTGTCGAATGGGATTGTGATGCTGATTTGTCAGCGGACACCATTGAGGCGCGATGGCGGGTTGATGGCAAAGTAGCGCCTGCACCCGCCTAACGAATCCGTTCCAGGCAAGGAACATCCCCTGCAACGGGCTGTAGGATATAGTCGCAACAAGGGGGTATTGTCATGATAGTTCAATTATCAATTAATAATACTGAACTGCCGGCATTCATGAACATTATTGAGCATCTTCGCAGCGGCATGGTTGACAGTGTGACCGTGCTTGATCCTGCAGAAGCAACTTTTGTTGTTTCTTCCAGGGAAATGGTGCGCGATCGGGTGGAGTCAGCAGAAAAGCGTGGGGCATATACCGATCACGACACCTTCTGGAAAAATATTTGACCGTCCTTTCTGTGAAAATAGTCTATGAAGAACAGTTCAGGGCTCAACTCAAATCTATCCTTGGGTTTATAGCGAGAGACAACGTGTATGCCGCCAAAGCATTTCGTGATGAACTCAAGGCACGTATTGAGCGTGTTCCTGAGTATCCTGAAGCTTGTCGGAGATCTTTGTATTTTGAAGATGATACCATCAGGGATATGGTTTCTATGGGGTACACGATAATATATCGGATAACGCCCAAAGAAATAGAGAAAGCGATTGATCAGATGCGGCAGTCCCGCCTGGGATTAAAAACCATTCGCGGGGCATCGACCATGAACCGCACAAAAAGCATCTGCCGAGTCTTTTTTCGATGGATGCACGCGGTGGGGATGATCCCTCGGGACCCCTCCGGAACAATCGCCATCACCAGGATACAGCCCAAACATACCGTTCCTATCAGCGATGAGGAATTCGAAAATCTTATTGCCGTAATTCGCCGGCATGGCGGGAAAATGGCGGACCGTGATGAGGCGTTATTCTCTGTTTATGCTTACACCGGCATGCGAAGAAGTGAGGCGCTCAATCTGCGGGTGGGCGATTTCGACATAAAGACTCGGAGTTTATTGGTGCATGGTAAGGGGGGGTGTCCGCGACCTGCCTGTTCCGACAATCCTGTATGACGTACTGGTCAACTATCTGCACCGGGCCGGGAATGACAGCGCTACTATAGCATTTTTCATTTGACTTGATACCATTTTTGGCGGTTTTTCATTTTAT
>CAZDYX010000434.1:0-3160 GCA_964509775.1 uncultured Desulfobulbia bacterium
CGGTATGGGGCTCACCCACTATTCCTTCGGCAGCAATAATGTCAAGTCCGTGGCCAACCTCGCCCTGCTCTGCGGCAAGGTGGGCAAACCCGGCTGCGGGGTCAATCCCCTGCGGGGCCAGAACAACGTGCAGGGGGCCTGCGACATGGGCGCCCTATTCAACACCCTGCCGGGATACGGGGGGCTTATCAACGAGGAGACCATCAAGAGGTACGAAAAGAAGTGGGGAAAGACCTTGCCGCGCCGGCCGGGGAAGCCCAGCTCCGAGGTCTGGAACTTCATTCATAGCGGCACGGTAAAGGCCCTCTATATCATTGGCGAGGATCCAATAGTCTGTGATCCCCACATGTCCCATGTGGCGGAGGCTGCCGACAAACTCGATTTCCTGGTGGTCCAGGACATCTTCATGACCGAGACGGCGAAAAAGGCGCATGTGGTCCTGCCGGCCGCCTGTTTCGCGGAAAAGGACGGCACCTTTACCAACACCGAGCGCCGGGTTCAGCGGGTGCGAAAGGCCGTGAAACCACCGGGCAGGGCCAAGACAGATTGGATGATCTTCTGCAAGCTGTCCGAACGGATGGGATATGGTATGCGGTATGAATCGCCCCAGGAGATATTCGAGGAGATCCGCGGCCTGGTGCCCCAGTATGCAGGGATTACCTATGATCGGATAGAAAAGGTGGGTCTACAATGGCCGGTGCCCGACATAAATCATCCCGGAACCCCTATTCTCCATATGGAACGATTTACCCGCGGTAAAGGATTTTTCTCGCCTGAGGAGTATGTTCCCCCGAAGGAAATGCCGGATAGCGAATTTCCTTTTCTCCTTACCACCGGACGGGAACTGGCCCAATACAACTTCGGCAGCATGACGAGAAAGACCAAGGAAATCGAGGAGATCTGCCCCGAGGCCCTGGCCGAGATCAATCCGCTTGACGCGGAGCGGTTGGGCATCAAAGAGCGGTCCCTGCTCAAGTTGACCTCCCGGCGGGGCAGCGTCGTGATCCGGGCCAAGGTCACGGAGAAAAGCGATATCGGAACCATCTTTGTCCCCTACCATTTTGCCGAGGTGCCGATCAACCTGCTTACCCAGAACAATTTGGACACCCTGTCCCGGACCCCGGAGTATAAGGTCTGCGCGATCAAGGTAGAGGTCCTGGCAGAAACCTGCCAGCAGAATTCCTAGGATTTCCTCCTGATAACGGATTCGAGGAAGCCTCGGCTACCAGGAGAAATATCTTTTTGTAGGTTGGGTTGAGCGCCTTATGTGGCCTCTTACTGCTCCTGCTGAATCAGCAATACCATAAATAGAAGAGACCGACGGTATTTTTTATACCGTCGGTCTAATAAATTCTGAACCAAGATGATAGGGTTATCTCAAGTTGATGTCGTCTATTTGTCCACTGCCCCGGATTAAGAGGCTGTTTACCTCTATAATTTTTTCTCCAGGCAGGGCCTTTTCCAAATCGGTTTGGAGATCGCGAACGACCGTTTGCCATTTTCCACTTTCGGTATTGCTGCCAATGCCAAAGTATATATATTGGCCCGTACCAAGGGTATTGTTGTCTACCGGCAAATAGGAGAGATAACGTTGGCCGACTGTGGTCTGTACATTAATGTATATCCCGAAGTTTTCAGCAAAATACATACTCCACTCGATCACAAACTGGCTTGAATTGTGCCACGGGTTGTAATCGGCACTCTGCAACATGTGTCCATTTTCAGTATCTTTGCCTGCAAATTTTATCACCTGGCTTTGCCTTTTTGAATCATACACGTTGCTGATCGTTGCTCCCGCAGGAGCATTATCAAAAATGGTCCAGCCGGCGATTGATCCATCTTCTGCATCTTCATAAACCGTCTTTGGACTTGACTCAATAAGTTTGATGTCATCAATCAGTCCGCTGCCCCGGACCAAAAGACCATTTACTTCCGTAATTTTAACCCCAGGCTGCGCCATATCAAGATCTGACTGGAGATCACGGACAATTGTTTGCCATTTTCCTTTTTTCGCCTGAGTGCCCAGGCCAAGGTTTACATATTGGCCTGTACCAAGGGTATTATTGTTTACCGGTAGATAGGATAGATAACGTTGGCCGGCTGTGGTCTGTACATTAATGTATATCCCGAAGTTTTCAGCAAAATTCATACTCCACTCGATCACAAACTGGCTTGAATTGTGCCACAGGTTGCCATCAACACGCTGTAACATGTATCCGTTTTTGGTGCCTCTGCCGGCAAATTTTATCACCTGGCTTTGTCTATTTGAATCATACACGTTGCTGATCTTTGCTCCCGCAGGATCATTATCATATACGGTCCAGCCGGTGATTGATCCGTCCTCAGCATCTTCGTAAACAGTAGCCACATTGCCCGTATTGGTAATACTGACGTTTACACTGTCAGTATTTGACAAACCGCTGTGATCTGTTACCTTCAATTGGAAGGTAAGAATAACGCCTGTCTGATCTACTAATGGAACACTGAAATTTGAAGTGGCACTAGTCGGATTACCTATTGTCACTGAAGGACCACTTATCTGCGTCCACAGATAAGTGGCGATGCCGTCGTCAGGATCAGATGAACCAGTACCATCCATGGTGACCGATGAATCTTCAGTTACCGTACAGTCAGGACCAGCATTGGCGATCGGAGGATCGTTTACGGGATTGACGGTAACGGAAACCGCACCCGTAGCAGTGCCGCCTTTTTCGTCGCTTACGGTGTAGTTGAAGGAGTCGGCACCGTTGTAGTTAGCCGCTGGACTGTACACCACCTTGTTACTACTGATTTGGGTAGTGCCATGGCTAGGCTGGGTAACAGAAGCAATGGTCATGGTGTCGCCGTCGATGTCAGTGTCGTTTGCCAGGACATCGATGGTGACAGAGGCATCCTCATTGGTTGTGGCCGAGTCGGCAGCCGCACTCGGGGCATCGTTTGCGGGATTGACGGTAACAGTAACCGCACCTGTAGCGGTGCCGCCTTTTCCGTCGCTTACGGTGTAGTTGAAGGTGTCGGTGCCGTTGTAGTTGGCGGCCGGGCTGTAGACTATCTTGCCGGCGCTGATCTGAGTCGCGCCGTGGCCGGGCTGGGAAACGGATGCGATGCTTAGGGTATCGCCGTCGATGTCAGTGTCGTTTTTAAGAACATCGATGGTGAC
>CAZDYX010000435.1:0-3154 GCA_964509775.1 uncultured Desulfobulbia bacterium
AGGGAGGCAACAACTCCGATACTGCCATGACTGCCAACACGTCATTGGTAAGGACATCAACCGCCACCCGCAGTAAAAATGAGCTATCAACCCCTCCTGAAAAGGCAATTGCCGTCCTCCCCGTCTTTCTGATAAGATCTTTAAGCCGGGAAAGCTTATCCAGGACCTGCGTCGAAGGTATCATCAACCCGAAGGTGGTAGCAGCTTCACTGGTTCAACAACTTCCATCTTGTCGTCGACAATCCACTTCTTGAGGATCTCTGCGATCTCCCTTGCCCGCACCACACTAGAAAGCGGGGCGGTGGAAATCGTTTTTCCGGCCACCTCGATCTTACCGCTTTTAAGTTCCGCGTAGGAAACCTCCCCATAGTTTCTTGCCACGCCATGGGGATAGTCATGCCCATAATCAACCACCTGGGTAAAAATTTCTCCGTCGGACACCCCGGCAAAAGCGGCCATCTCTTCATTTAATATCGGAATTGGAATGCCCAGGCCTACAGCAACGGTACTGCCATACCCCTGCATACTCACCCCCTTGAGCCAACGGGGGTTCATTTTCTTAAGAGCCCCCTGGACCATTAGGGTGCCGGCGGCCCGGCGGGGAGTACCATTCTGGGACCGAAGGGGGGCAGGGTTGTGTTGAGTTCCATGCCAGGTCACATACCCGATACCGCCGCCAAGAAAAATTCTGGTACCGAGCCCGATGGTTCGAAAATAGGGATCATTGAGCAAGGGGCTCAGTTCTCCTGCGCTGCAGTAGGTAGCGTTCTTGCCGTTGGGCTTCAGGGTTCCCATATAGGTATATATGGTGCGGTTGGAAAGATTTATGGCGCAATTATAGTTCTGATAGGCATTTCTGGGATTACAGAGCAAGGCATAGGGTAGATCCTGCAGGGTTATCTCCTTCTCGACCTTTTTATTGGGGTAACAATTCGTCCCATAGGCCTCGACCCGCAACCAGATGCGTTTGCCCGTCACCAGATCCTCCAATACGTGGCCCCCGCCATACCGGAATTCTCCAGGAAAGACCTTGTTTAAGGGATCTTCCTCGCAGGGCTCGGTTGCACCGATATAGATATCCACGGCCGCAAGCCCGGCGTAGGCAGGAACATTGTTGAGCCAGACCCTTGCTGCCTTGATGGTTGGTTTGCTATGGCCAATGTTAATGAAGGCGCCGGTCGAACACATGGGAGAAAAGGTGCCGGTGGTCACCACATCCACCTTTTGGGCGGCCTCAACCGGTCCGTTTTTACGAACGATATCGACCATCTCCTCGGCAGTAACCACCACCGCCTCGCCAGACCTGATCCTTTGATTGATCTCCTGATAGGTCTTATTGATTTTCCATTCTCCCATATGCAGAGCACTCCCTCTATTTCCTGCTTTTTATATCAATCGAATAACCGGCAGGTTGAGATTACATCTAAAGTATGATTAATTTAGCGAACTGATAATGAACACCGGGTGGGTTACCGTGAAAATAGGATTCAGGAGTCAGAATTCAGAATTCGCCCTGAACATGCCCAGCTTGTCTTTACTTCCGTATTCTGGCTCCTGACTTCTGACTTCTGAATTCCTTTTCATGATCTGGGGGTGATCTCTGATCATGAACGTTAGCTCATGACCGAGAGGACCTTGTGTCCTGCCTCTTCCAGCGCCTCGACGATCGGTTCCATATCCCCTTTTTCAAGCCGGAAATAATAAACCTTTCGCCGGGATGAATGGGTTTCGGTGGCGAAACTGATAATTTCGCCGTTATGCATTTTGATAATCCTGGTGACCTCGGCAAGACCACCTTTTTTACCTAACACCACATCAAGGCGCGAGGAGCTCTTTAATACCCCCATCACCTCAATAAAAGAGGACAATATATCTGTGGCGGTGATTATCCCCACCAGCTTTTTTTTGTCCAAAACCGGCAGGCCGCCAATCTTATAACCATGGATCAGGCGGGCGGCGGATTCGATATTGGCACTGACATTGATAGTAATCGGATTGATGATCATTACCTGATGTACCGGGATATCCTCCACCATGGAGGGAAAATAGAATTGACGCAGGTCGCTCTCCGTTATAAAGCCAACCAGTTGGTCATTCTCCAGTACCGGCAGATGGCGGATGGAATGCTCTTTCATAAGGGACACCGCATCCTGGAGAAGGGCATTCCGATCAATGGTAACAGGATCTTTGGTCATCCAATTTTTGACTTTCATAATAGATATCCTGACAGATGGTAACCTCTTAAAATTCATAGAAAATAAGGCGGCACCTCACTAAATAGAGTGAACTTAGAACAATTTGCTGATTATTTCAAGCCTAAACCTTTTTTTTCTTTCCATCTTCAGGAAGATGCTTTAGATTTCCGGCACAAAATGTAAGGCCAAAAACAAGGAACCAGTATGCTCGACAGTGAAAGTGCCATCAACGAGATTCGCCGCCAGATTGACGAGATTGATTCCAATCTATTACGTCTTTTTCATGAGCGTCTGCATTGCGCAAAAGAGATCGGGCGGATTAAGGCAGGTGACAACATGCCCTGCTGGGACCCGTTACGGGAAAGGCAGATCCTTGACCGTCTCAAGGAGGCCAACAAGGGGGTATTCCCGGAAGAACCACTGCACATCATCTTTCATGAGATTATCACTACCTGCCGCCTTTCCGAAAAAGAGGTGAATGTCGCCTATCTCGGCCCCGAGGCCACCTTTTCCCACCTGGCCGGACTAAAACACTTTGGTCATGCAGCCACCTATAGGCCGACCGAGACCATTGAGGATATCTTTATCGAGGTGGAGCGGGACCGTTGTCAATATGGCATGGTGCCCGTGGAAAACTCCATTGAGGGGTCGGTGACTCCTTCCCTGGACGCCTTTATGAGGTACCGGGTGAAGATCTGCGGTGAGGTGTACCTGAAGATTCAGCATCACCTTGTGAATGTGACGGGCAATATCCATGACATCCGCAAGGTCGTCTCCCATAGTCAGCCTCTTGCCCAATGCCGGCAGTGGCTCAAGAAAAACATGCCCCTGATTCCGTGCGAGACAGTAATGAGCACCGGTGTTGCGGCCCAGATGGCGACGCGGTCCCCTGAAATTGCCGCCATAACGAGTTCGCTTGCCATAAAGACCTATTCCTTACAGGTAGTGGTCAAGGGAAT
>CAZDYX010000436.1:0-3138 GCA_964509775.1 uncultured Desulfobulbia bacterium
CAAGATAAGTGGTAAGTCACTAAAGTGTTATGAAATTTGTGCTTGGGTACTTAATAGCCTAAACACCTACAGCCTATCCACCTGAATTACGTCCACATCTATAATACCAGCATCCTTATGAATCCTTCCGCTGCGATCTCCCTAAATCCACCCAGACCTCCAGGAGGCCGAGTCCGGCCATGAAAATGATCCCATAGGTCTGGGAAAGGAGGAGATAGACAAGGATGCGTACCGGCCTTGGCACCGACCACCTTACAAAGAGGTGGCCCAATATCGCGAAACCTTGGATTAAATAAAGCCCGCCAAGAATGAACATGGCATTGAGCCCGATGGTATTTGCCAGGTCATATGGGACAATTATTGCCCCCCCGGCAGCGATCACCATCCATACCAGATACTCAGGCAGACGCCATTCATTAAAGGCAACCCCCGTTGCCTGCTCAGGGGGCCTGTTTTTTAACAGCCAATTACCGACAAAAAAATTGACCAAGACCATGGTTGCAAGACCGATAATCGCCATGGCCGGCAGGAGCCTTTCGATCGTCTTCCGGGTTTCAGAAAAGACGGCGGCCATCGCCTTTTCCTCTTCCGGGGCCATCTTTACCCTTTCCTTATAATAGGTAAAACCGGCATCCAGTTCCTGATCCAGGGCAACTATCATGTGGTTATATGGGTTGCTCCGGGTGGCCGCGGCTACCAACAAGCAGAAAACGAAAAAGAACATGGCAAGCATTGCTACGCCACCCACGACAGTCCGAAAAGGTGACATATTCCTCTGTCTTGCCCAATACAAAAAGGCCCCCATGGGCAGAAAGCCAAATGATACCAGCAGCACTTCAATCCTTCCCAGCAGGAGGGCAATGCCAAGGGCTACGACCATGGCCGGGAAGACGATCATCCCGCCTTTACCCTTGCCCAGTCTGGTCAAATAATAAAAAACCGGCAGAGGGATAAGGATGTTGAACACCCCTCCTGCCTCCGCCGCCAATACCGGGGCCACGAAACAGAGGATGGTAAGGAACGTTCCTAGCAGCCGGCTTTTTCGGTCATCGTCCTCTCTCGGTTTTTCTTCCATGTCCTTGGCTGATCGAGATTCCGTATCAGCCTAATACAAACTTCCTGCATAGGGCAGCAATGCGATTTGCCGGGCCCGCTTTATGGCCTCGGTAACCTCGCGCTGATGTCTGGCGCAGTTTCCGTATATACGCCGCGGAACGATCTTACCCCTTTCGGAAAGAAAGTACCGAAGTTGACTGATATCCTTGTAGTCTATCTTGATGTCCCTGTCTGCACAGAACTTACAAACCTTCCGCCGTCCAAATAACTTTTTTATCATTCTGGTCTCCCTGTTCCCTTTGCCTTGCATTAAGCCAATGTGGTCTCGAATGTCTCGTTTTTCCGGGCAGTTCCCGCCTCGGGTTGAGCCGTTGCCTCGGGTTCCTTCGCAGGAGTGTAATTTTCCTCGAGTTTCACGGTCATGAATTTTATCACATTCTCATCGATTGAAAGGAGCCGCTCCAACTCAAACAGGGTGACTGGGGGCGTGCAATATTCAATATAGATGTAATAGCCCTGCTTTTCCTTCTTAACCGGATAGGCGAGTTTGCGCAGACCCCATTTATCCACCTTGAGCAAAGATCCCTGGCCCTCCTTTATGGTCTTGGTAATTTTGTTCACAATGCCGGTAATCAGTTCCTCATTGGCATTGGGACGTACAATTAAAATCGTTTCATAACTCCGCATCAAAAATCCTCCTCATGGACTTTGTTCGTTGGCCCTCGCTTCTCCAGATTCCTGGCAAGAGCAAGGAGGCAATAAAAAAAACGCTTCCTTCTTCAAATGAAGTACGAATAAATACCACACCACGATCTTTTATGTCAATTTTTTTTCACCGACTAGTTCCCGGCAAACCCGGCAATGAACTTATTAACGGCACCTGTCAGGGCATCCTCTGAATCGATTGCCAGAAGCCGGCCAAGGTTCACCAGGGTAAAAAGAACATCGCCCAGTTTCTCCCCTGCCTCTTGTCTGTTAACAGGGCCGGAAGCGGTCTTTAATGCCGTTTTTTCCCGGACATACCTTTGCCATCCTCTCAACCATGGAGGCCGGTAATCGCCCTAGTTTCCCGGTTCTGGATACGGCGGCATGGGTGGTGTAGCCTATTAGAATAAGTTTCGTATCAATCTCCCTCAAGATGTGGTAGTTGAAGCGGCAGGTGATCTCGTTCCAGGAGACGAGCGAGGTCTTTACCAGCAGCAGATCATCATAGAGAGCCGGGGCCTTATAGCGGACATAACATTCCACCACCGGCATAATGATGCCCTGTCCCTCGAGTTCCCGGTATGGACAAACGTGTTTCCGCATGAATTCCGTCCGGCCCATCTCAAAAAAGCGCAGGTAGTTTCCATAGTAGACCACCCCGCCGGCATCGGTGTCGCCATAAAGGACCCTTGCGGTCAGGCTGTGAACAAGATCAGCAAGTTTTACCTGGGTTTTGGCCATCAACTGTCCTCAAGAAGGGTTTCAAGAAAAACTTGGCCATCAACGAGAAACCTGCCGCCAAGTTTTGCGTCGTTTTCAGAAAACGATAGCCCGCTTGCCGGCCGGGGTCTCCGGGAGTCATAGATGGCCACCGGCACCGGATATGAGGCATGGGTCTTGGTGCTTACCGGGGTGAAGTGGTCCGTCAGTACGGCCATCCGAAAGACGCGACCGTACCCTTTAAGCCCAGTAAGGATCGGTTGCACGATTTTTTGATCAAAGTCCTCGATGGCCTGGATCTTTTCGCGGATAAGCCCCTGATGGGAGACCTCATCCGGGGCCTCCACATGAACAAAGACAAGATCATTACGGTCCAGGGCGGCCAGGGCCGCATCGACCTTGCCGCTATAATTGGTGTCAAGATACCCGGTGACGCCGGGCACCCGGATGATCTCCATTCCCGCGCACACCCCTATCCCGCGCAGTAAATCCACGGCCGAGATCAGGGCGCCCTCGATGCCGTAGCGCTCCTTAAGGGTGGGCATGGCCGGAGATCTTCCCTCCCCCCAAAGCCACAGGGCATTGGCCGGGTTCTTCCCAAGCAACACCCTGGTTCTGTTCACCTCATGCTGGGCAAGCAGTTCGCCTGCCGCTTCC
>CAZDYX010000437.1:0-3136 GCA_964509775.1 uncultured Desulfobulbia bacterium
ACTCAAATCCTCGTCCACACCTGGAAAAGAAAACACATGATGGCTTCCCCCCTCATTGCGCCAATCGATGCCGAACCGGTCGGCAATCGCTTTCAGATCGTCAATTCGCCAGTCACGCGGATTGTTGCGCATTCGGGCGAGGGCTTTTTCTCGTGTGCTCATGCACAAAATAGTGTCACATGTGACACTATTTGTCAATGTCAAGTAATGAGGACGTCCTTAAATAATCAAATAACGTAGCCATCCGTAGATAACCACCTTTTTTCGCTACTCCCTCTCCTCTTTTTACTGCGCAACCCACCTTTTTGGGCATGATTACCAATTACTTGCACTCCAAGGGCGTAAGCTGGAAGCAGGCGACTTCCGAGCCATCGTAACCAAAGACCCTGTGCGGCCCCGCGGATGGAGCGGCCGCAGCGGCACCTACAACGCAAATGCTGAAATCGCCGCTCCCGCAAGAATTACCCACAGAAGGTCCACCTTGAAAAAAAGAGCCAGGAAGGCCCCCGCCGCGACAACTACATGTGGCCAGCCCCAGTGAATGTTCAAGGCAAAACGAATCGTGACCGTAAAAAGAAGCCCCACGAAAGAACAAAGAATGCCGCGTATGGCTCTCGTGAACCAGGGTGATGAACGCAGTCGGTCAAACCAGGGGGCGATACCGATTAGAATTATGAAGGAAGGGGAAAAAACCGCGATGGTGGCGGCTAGCGCGCCGGGGAAGCCGTACAGCAGGTAGCCGACGAAAGTTGCCGTAATGACGATCGGCCCCGGAGTCAACTGTCCGAGGACGATGCCGTTCAGGAACGTCGGTGCATCCATCCAGCCTCGGGCCTCGACGATCTCGTGGAACATGAGCGGCACCGATCCGAAAGCTCCGCCGAAGGCAAGCAGATCGATCTTAGACATGAGGATGGCCAGTTGAAAGAGCTCTTTCCTGAGCATGAAGAGCAGAACATAGCTCGCACCGAAAACGACGAGAAGGATTAATAAAAAAAGAGTAGTGGGCTTCATCCGACCCGCGTGAGCGGCATTTCGGGCAGCATTTGGCCCGCTGTTCAGAAGCATTCCGAGCAGGGCCGATAGCGCCACGATGAAAACCGGGTTAGCCGTGAATCCGAAGAGCCCTGCGGCCACAACGGCGATGATTCCATCCTTCCAATGGGTGAGCGACGTTTTGCCGAAGGCCATCGTGGCGTTGGCCACCACGGCCACGATGACGACCTGAAGCCCGTTGAAAATAGAGGTGACGGCCGGAAGAGAGTGCGTGCGCGAGTAGGCCATGGACAATGCCGACATGAGGAAAAACGCCGGCAGTCCGAATCCGACAAAGGAAAAAATCGCCCCTTGCACTCCCCGCAGCTTAAGGCCAATATAGGCCGCCATCTGCATGACGGTCGCACCGGGAATGGCCTGACACAAGGCAACCCCGTCTTGAAACGATTCAGGATCGAGCCACTTTTTCTCGCCGACGACCCTCTTGCGGATGTAGGGGATCATGGCTGGCCCGCCGAAGGCAGTGACCCCCATTCGCAGGAAAGACGCGAACAAGAGAAACAGCGAGGGTCTGCGGCCTCCGCCGGATGCCATTTCCTTTCTAATGTCCGCATCCCCCTTCATGGCCACGGCATGCTCCTATCATGGAAAGCTCTTGAAGTTTGTTGTGGTCCAGCAGGGTAAGATTTTCTTTGACAGAGAGGGCTGCAGCGCCGAAAACTTTTATCCCCATCGCATTCAATTTGGCCAGGGCACCGGCACCGATGCCGCCGACGACCATCGCATCCACCCTCTGCCCGTCTAGCGTCTTGATCGGGTTGCAGGCGCCATGGACATGATTCAGATCTTTGTTGTTAACAGTGGTGATTTCTTTGGTGGCGGCATCCACGATGACGAATACCGGCGCTGAACCAAAATGATTGAAAACCTTGCTCTCAATTCCCTCGTTGGCTTGGACTGCGAATCCCACTTTCATGATTTCTTCTCCTTCTTTTAATTGATTTTTCTAAAACACCTGCCTCTACTTATTCCAGGTTCCCGGCCTTTCTCCGCTCCTTGGATGTTGCTGCTTTTGCAGGAAGGGCATTTCACCTCTTCGTCCTGTTCATCAGATAACTCCCATGAATGCCGGCAATCGCAGCATTTGAAAGTTTTCGCGGCAACGATCTCAATTGCACCTCCTTCAATCTTCAATGCCTTGCCCCTCACCAGGGCCTCGGCCACCTTTTGGTGTGCCGATTCGATGATCCTCCCGAATGTTTGACGGGAAACGGACATCTTTTCCGCCGCCAGCTCTTGGTAAAGACCTTCAAGATCGGCAAGCCTGATAGCCTCGAACTCGTCAATGCTGAGAACAACCTCTTCCAGCACTGAGAGAGGAATGCCCCTGGGTTTAAAATAACTGCTCCCGGGCGTGGAGCCTATGCGCCTACAACGTTTGGGCCTTGACATGGCGTATCATTTCCCTCAAAAATTATTATGGGCATATGCTCAAAATATGTCAAGAACAAAAATCAAGCGTCTCTGTATTTTTCAAAGCAGGGAGTTAAGATTAATTGAAGAAACGATCCGGGGGGCACTAGGCCATCACGGCTCATCGCGGATTAGTGGGAAGATGCCAAACGAATGGTGCGCATAGCGCACCCTACAAAGGCATCGAGTCACATCTAACCAGCATGTATTCTTCATTTTTGGTAACTACTCAGTTATGGCAGAACTTGTCATGTAATACGTCATTCCGGCAGTATTTTGAGCCGGAATCCAGTTCTTCTGCCAAGATAAAAACGAATCAGCGGATCAGGGACGGAGTTAGTTTGATAGGTTAATACTCATTAAAGCTATTAAACAAACTCCGCCCCCTTGCCCACAAGGTTGTCCCCCAACACCCATCACGTCCCCCATCGTGCGTCCGATTTTTTTCTTGCAAAAATTCCCCTAATAGGTGACAATTTGGCCCATGGAAAAGCACACGCCCCACTACCCGTTGGCCGAAATTCAGGCGCAGATGACGACGGTGCAGGCAATGAACCTCACCCTCCGCAAAGACCGGCATCCGGGCGGTGGGCATGGCCCAGGCCGATGGCTTGGCCGTGGTGCAGGGGCTGACCCGCAAGGACTTTTACAAGAGCATGACCACCTA
>CAZDYX010000438.1:0-3135 GCA_964509775.1 uncultured Desulfobulbia bacterium
GCTATGCGCACCATTCGTTTGGCATCTTCCCACAAATCCGCGATGAGCCGATAACATGTTCGCGCGAATGTTGAAAATGGTTTTCACTATCCACTAATCACTGCGGCCAGAGGCCGCGCTATGTGTAACTATTTACAACAGTATACGCAAGACGTTCGGCCAATAAGTGTAACTATTCACAACAGTACATAAAAATTATTTCACGTATAATTTGAAATTATACTTGACAACATCCAACTAGATAATAATATACAAAAAAAATTATGCACCCCCTTACAGGCATAAAGAGCCCCCATCCCATAATGATTTGAGGTTCTGTTTTTCATACTGGGGATGCAGCGGAGTGGGGTCGGCGATATATTATTGTTTAAGCAGGAAATTAAACCTGCCGGAAAAACCAGGGTCAACATATCGGTATTGCAACCATAATATAGGGAGGGATAAGGATAACAAAAAACCGAATAAAATTCTGTAGCTGATACGTGACATTGCCGCATTTAATTCTCGATGAAACAACTAAGGGGGAGGTAGTTGAATGACCAATAAACGAATAAGATGCCTTTTTATGTATGGGGTAGCTACCCTTGTCCTCTCAATTCCATGGCCAAGCTTCAGCGCAGACATCGCGAACGAGGAATGCATGCAATGTCACAGCGACGAGAGCCTGTCCCGCACGAAATCGGAAGGCATCAAGGAAAAGGTATACGTAGATCAGAATTCCTTCAATTATTCAATGCATAACATTAATGGAATAAAATGCGTTGATTGTCACGAGGACATAACCGCGTTAAATTTTGACGCCGAACTGCCGCACAGCCCTGTCCTGGCCCCGGTGAACTGTGCCAACTGTCATGCCGATGAGGACGAGGCCTACCAAGGCAGTGTGCACCGCAAGGCAAAGGGAAAAGGGGTCAGTATCCCCTGCTTTTCCTGTCATGAATATCATTATGTTACCAGACTTGACTCCAGCTCCGTGTTCGAACGGGAAAACCGCTTCTGCCTGAAGTGTCACAACCCCAACAACTCCCATGACTGGCTGCCCCAGAAGGAAACCCACTTTGCCTATGTGGAATGCGCCGTATGCCATGCCCCTAGCACGGCCCGCCGCATCAATTTACGATTTTTTGACTTCATTCAGCAAAAATTCCTGAACGCCGATGAAATCCTGCCCGCCCTGAAGACCGATGTAAAGGGTTTCATGCCCCTGGTCGACACTGACAAGGATGGCATCATCAGTCCGGTTGAATTCGACAATATGGTCCTCCTGTTCCGGCAGGCAAACCTCCGGGGCACCTTCCATGCCGAGCTCGTGGTGGAAATGAGTCCCAAGGTCCATAGTGTCAACAAAGGCGGGGCCCAGGGTGACTGCAAACTGTGTCATGAACCATCCTCACCCTTTTTCCAGGACATTACCTTTTATCTCCGCACCAAAGACGACCGGCTCGTCCCTAATCAAGTAGAACGGAAGGTGCTCGAAACATATCATGTGACCCATTTTTACGCCTTGGGAGGCACCCGGGTGCGGCTGCTCGACAAAATCGGCGCCGGTATCTTCGCGGGAGGCCTTGGAATAATCGCTGCCCACCTGATTGTCCGGATCACGACGATCCCTTTGCGCCGGAGAAGAAAAGAACAGGAACAGCAACATCACTAATAAGGAGGTCGGACAATGACAATGGAAGAAACAAAAATGCTGTATGTTCATCCTGCACCGGTTCGGGTGTGGCACTGGGTTAATGCGTTAGGGTTTGTGCTTATGGTACTTACGGGCCTGGAACTCCGTTATCCTGAGGTCTTTCCTTTTTTCGCGCTGCAGGATGCGGTTAACATCCACAATTATGTCGGTTTTGTGGTTATCGGCAATTACGGCTTGTGGGCAGCCTATTATTTCGGTACCCTCAAGATACGGATCTATATACCCAACCTTATAACCTTTATCCCGAACGCCATCAGACAGATCCAATATTATGCGGGCGGAATCTTCCGGGGCGATCCCAATCCCCATCACATGACGCCGGACCACAAGTTCAATGCCCTTCAACAGCAGGCGTATCTGGGGCTGATGTTATTTATCCTTCCCGTCCAGATGATCACCGGACTTTTCTTGTGGTGGGTTCAGGGATTTGAAGACTATATTCAGTTCTTCGGCGGTATCAAGATCATCGACACCATCCACGTGATTTTGTTCTTTTTCTTTGCTACTTTTATGTGTGTCCACAGCTATCTGGCCACCCTTGGACACACGCCGTTTGCGCATTTCAAGGCCATGTTCACCGGGTATGAGGAAAATCATTAACAAAGTTGTAAACATTATCCGGCAGACCATCCCTTCAATATGATATTATAACGCCACGGGCCTCGGGTAAGGCCCGTGGCGTTTTGCGTCTTGGCATTTAATGAAAATGGAATCCAGGAGCCAGAATTCAGAATTCAGAATTAGGAATTGACAGCCTTTCCATTCCCCTCCTGACTCCTGAATTCTGACTCCTGAATTATGCAGCGAATCCCACTCAGCCTGAGTACAAAACTGGCCCTCTACCTCGTGGCCAGCATGATCACCATTTTCGGCGTGATCGGATTTCTCAATGTACGGATGAGCCAGAGACACCTTATGGAAGGGGTCTATCAGAACGCCGACCAGATAAGTGACATTATCAAACGGGGCACGAAACTTTCCATGCTCAAAAATGAACGGGACCGGAGCTACCAGATCATCACCGACATCGCTGGGGAGCCGGGCATAGTAAAGATAAGGATCTATAATAAGGAAGGTCTCATCTCCTTTTCCTCTGACCCGGCAGAGGTCAACGCCAAGGTCAATATCCAGGCCGAGGCCTGTGTCGTTTGTCACAGCGGGCCGATGCCGGTGGGCGATGTCCCCATTTTCAAAAGGGCCCGCGATTACCTTAACCCGGAAGGTTATCATGTCCTAGGGGTCATCAGCCCGATAAAGAGCGAGGGGGCATGCGTGACGGCTGACTGTCATTCCCATGGCCCGGGGCAGAAGATCCTGGGAGTGCTGGACGTCATCATGCACCTTGAAAAGGTGGACGCCAACCTGCACGAATATGAGCTTCGCTTTGTACTACTAACCCCGAAAATCTTCGCGGCTCGCGCAAATTTTTCCGGAACACC
>CAZDYX010000439.1:0-3133 GCA_964509775.1 uncultured Desulfobulbia bacterium
AAACGGGAATGCCCAGGTTCCGGTGTTGATCGTTGAGCCGGCGCAGAAAATAAAAGATCCCGGGGTATTGATTGCCGAACTCCGCAGGATGGGGCAGGAACATCCCCTGACCCGTTCCATCAAACATTTTTTGATCCATCCGTCGTTTCCGGTGGACATAAGGCATAACGTGAAGATATTTCGTGAAAAACTGGCGGTCTGGGCCGCGAGCAGGATGAATCATTAGGAGTTCAGTGCGTTGAAAATCAAAGTATTAGCGGAAGA
The DNA here is from genome assembly GCA_964509775.1 of uncultured Desulfobulbia bacterium. Lineage (GTDB taxonomy): Bacteria > Desulfobacterota > Desulfobulbia > Desulfobulbales > CAZDYX01 > CAZDYX01. The sequence continues at coordinate 265 of CAZDYX010000439.1, forward strand.
GTATAAAAAAAGAACGTATGCAAGTATATTCAATTACTGATAAGGGCTTAAGAAAGCCGGTTAATCAAGATAGGTTTGTGGTAAAAAAATTTCAAGACGGTTCGAATCTCATAGCGGTAGCAGACGGTCTCAGTGGGCAACCTGCTGGTGACACGGCGGCAGAGATTGCCAGACAATGTGTGACCGCAGCCAACCAGGATGTTCCTGATATCGAATCCCACCTGGTTCAACTGGTTCATGCCTGCGATGAAAAAATCCTGCAAACCGCAAAAAAAAGGCCTGCCCTGGCAGGAATGGGAACCACTCTGACAGTGGCGTTCATCAAGGACACCACCGTTTACTGGGCCCATATCGGCAATTGCCGGCTATATCTTTGCCGAGGGGAGATGTTCTTACAAGTTACCAAAGACGATACATTAGCGGCATATCTTCTAGCTGAAGGTAAATTGACACCCGAGCAAGCCCGGCGTGATCCTTCACGACACGGACTCTTTGAATGCCTTGGGCATGGATATGCGGAAGTTAAAAGTGGCAGGTTTTCCATACAAAAGGGAGATCTCCTCCTTCTATCAAGCGACGGCCTCCACGATGAAATCTCCGAGGAAAATATACATGCCATTCTCAAATCCGATGACGATCTCAAAAATAAAATGAACCGGCTGGTTCATGCATCTCTGGATGAAGGGGGAAGCGACAACATAACAGCCGTTGGCGTTTATATCTAACTGAACTGAGACTGCTCTTTGGGAGGGAAAGCAATGCGAACAGAAAAGATAAGGAGTCCAAGGGAGATACTGCAAATACCGGAGATCGGCATAGTTTATCCTAAAAACAAGAAATCGCCAACCAGCACCCTTGAAAATGAAACCACTGACACATTATTGGTGTATGTGCTGAACAGAAGCGATGGTGGACTTCTCATGGAGTCTCCCATTGATTTCGATGTGGATTCCCAGCTTACTATTCATGTGCGTTTTCCCAATGAGGAAACCTGGCGCTGTCTGAATGGAAGAGTCGCATGGATGTCGGTGAACCCGGTAAATACCTCTCAGTTTCTATTGGGTATCCAGGCCCAGAATATCCCATCTCATTTCAACGACCTGTCACCACCGGGAAATGTTCGGCAGAAACGGATGTACCCAAGCGATCTGGAATTCCTTACCCGGACAGACCTCTTTACCTCAATTTCTCAAGAAACCAAATGTCCGTTGTTAAATGCCATGGTGCCGAAACAGGTAAAGGCCGACGAAAAGCTGATTTGCCAGGGAGAAAAAGGAGACTCGCTCTATATAATTCAAGAAGGAAGCTGTAGGGTTTACCTGGAAAAAAACAACACCAGGTATGACATCGCCCGTCCTGGCGCTGGAGAGATAGTCGGTGAAATGTCCTTACTGACCACGGAACCCTGCTGTGCCCATGCCGATGCTGAAACCGATATGACTGTCTGGCAGATAAGCATTGAAAAAACGGTTGAGTGCTATAAAAAATACCAGGACCTGCGGAGATTTTTGACAGATCTGGTAACAAGTCGGTATTCGGCCGCAGAACAGACCATTGATCGAGTTATAGGGAAATATATGATAGAAGAACTCATCGGCCAGGGGGCCTGGAGTATTGTCTATAAAGGGACCCATATGGATTTAAACATGCCCGTGGCCATCAAAATGTTAAAACATAATATAGCCATGGATCCTGATTATGTCCAAACATTTGAAGATGAAGCTAAAATCACCGCCCAACTCAATCATGAAAACATTGTTAAGATCTATGATATTGAAAAACGGTACAAAACACTCTTTATTATCATGGAGTTTTTTGATGGAATGTCTCTGGCCGAAGTATTGGCTAAAATGAAAAGGCTGCCGCTCACAAAGGCGCTGGACATCCTCATCCAGATATGCACCGGCCTTGGTTATGGCCATGAGCATGGCATTATTCATCGGGATGTCAAGCCGGACAATATTTATCTGCAGCATGACCTGGTAAAAATACTTGATTTCGGTTTGGCATGCCGTCCAGGTTCCAGGGACGATTACATGCCGGGAACCGCCTTTTACATGGCACCGGAGCAGATTACCGGTAACTCGGTGGATGAGCGAGCGGATATTTATGCCACCGGCATCACTGCTTACGAACTGGTGACTGGCGTAAAACCTTTTCCAGGTGATAACATAGCCGAATTGCTGGAAGCCCAGTTGCATGCGGATATTCCGGATCCGCGCAACCTGGTTCCTGAATTGCCTACGGAGTTCTATAACATCCTGTTAACTGCCACGAGAAAGGATCCAAACGAACGGTACAAAAACATATGGGAACTCTTGCACGCCTTCCGTTTGCTGGCTGAAAAAATCAGCGTCCAAGACCACCCAGGAAAAAGGCGGCAGCGGCAGATGATGGGATTTTTTCTCTTTTATCACGACGAGATGCAGACAAATATTAATGGATTAGTAAAAGATCTCTCCCGCAGGGCAGCCAAAATAGGAGCTTCCTTACGCACCATAGATTTTCATGACACGTAAACAAGGCTTCGGGTGCATTTAAAAAAAAGGGGCAGGTGATATAGTTGTTCAGAAAAGTTTTTTCCACAGGCAAGTTGCCTTTACTACCAGAATGACAGGTTTCCAGCCTGTCAAAATTTTTCGACCTGTGCGGATAACAGGTCGTAATTGTACCGGGTGTAGCCCTGACGGGGCGTCACATACCAGCCCAGGGCAAGGCCCTGGGTTAGAAACGGACCACAGATTATAGCCCTGTAAGGGCGTGACATATATTGTTGTCGTCCCTTTCTTATGTCGCGCCCTTACAGGGCTTAATACCTTTTTTCTTCCGCATTCCCAGGGCGCTGCCCTGGGCTGGTATGTTTTGCCCT
>CAZDYX010000440.1:0-3130 GCA_964509775.1 uncultured Desulfobulbia bacterium
TCCGGAACTCATTGTGGTGACCGATGTCTGCCTGTGCGAATATACGGATCATGGCCACTGCGGGGTGATCATTGAGGGTGCGGTCGATAACGATGCCACCCTTGAGATCCTGGCCCAGACCGCTCTTTCACATGCCAAGGCCGGGGCGGATATGGTGGCACCATCGGACATGATGGATGGCAGGGTGGCGGAAATCAGGGCAACCCTGGACGAAAACAACTTTTCCCTGATCCCTATTATGTCCTATGCGGTAAAATATGCCTCTTCCTTTTATGGCCCATTCCGGGAGGCAGCCGAATGCGCCCCCCAGTTCGGCGACCGCCGGGCCTATCAGATGGACCCTGCCAATGCCATTGAGGCCATGAAGGAAGCCGCCCTCGATGCAGAAGAGGGGGCCGATATCCTCATGGTAAAACCGGCCCTTCCTTATCTCGACATTATCAGACGACTGCGCGACGAATTCGATCTGCCCATCGCGGCCTATCAGGTGAGTGGAGAATATGCCATGATCAAGGCGGCGGCGGAAAAAGGCTGGATAGATGAAGGAAGGGTCATGCACGAAACCCTGCTCGCCATCCGCAGGGCAGGGGCGGAAATCATCATCACCTATTTTGCCAAGGATATGGCAAGGCTGCTACGTTCTTAGAATCATGGTAACTACTCAGGTGGATAGTCTGTAGGTGTTTAGGTGGATAGGGGGAATAACCATGCGAGATCACACAAGGTGTTGGGATCCTTGATTCGTTCTTTGCGCAGTCCTAACAGACTACAGTCTAAACAACCTGAGTAGTTACGAATCATGATGAATTCATTGACAACCGCGTTTATCGTACTTTATAGTCACCCCAATATATCGGTATTTTATTGAACTTTTTCGGAGAAAAAGCGTATAATACGTTTTCCTTCTGCAAACTACGGGGCAAAGCGAAGTGGCAATTCGCCACTATTTTAACCATAACCAATTAATCTTGGCAAATTTAAGGATACCGCATTATGAAAGTTACCGGGGCACAAGCATTTATAAAATGCCTGGAAGAACAAAAGGTCGAGACCATCTTTGGGTTTCCGGGAGGGGCTGTTATTGATATTTATGATGAACTGATGAACAGCAAAATAAAACATATCCTGGTACGGCATGAACAGGCGGCGGTACACGCGGCAGACGCGTATGCCCGGGTAATTGGCGATGTGGGTGTAGCCCTGGTGACCTCCGGCCCCGGCGCAACGAACACCGTCACCGGGATCGCCTCTGCCTATTGTGACTCCATTCCTATCGTGGTTTTTACTGGTCAGGTTCCCACCAAGCTCATCGGCAATGATGCCTTTCAAGAAGTGGACATTGTCGGCATTACCAGACCGTGCACGAAACACAATTATCTGGTGAAGGACCCTAATGATCTTGTTTCGACCATTCGTGAGGCCTTCCATATTGCCAGGAGCGGTCGGCCGGGCCCGGTTTTGGTTGACCTTCCCAAGGATGTGATGGCGAGCACCATTTCCTTTTCCGAGGCAACCCCCATAAAAATGCGCACCTACAGACCCAACTATGAGCCACATCCAGGGCAGGTGGAGAAGGCGTGCAAGGCCATTCTAAAGGCCAGGAAGCCGGTTATCTATGCCGGGGGCGGGGTTATCGCCTCAAATGCCCATGAAGAACTCACTGAACTGGCAACCATGCTCAATATCCCGGTAACAATGACCCTTATGGGGCTGGGTGGTTTTCCTGGGACCCACTCCTTGTCCATGGGCATGCTGGGCATGCATGGCACCTATTATTCCAACATGGCGGTGGCCAACAGCGATCTCTTGATCGCAGTTGGGGCGCGATTTGACGACCGTGTTACCGGCAGAATCGATGCCTTTGCACCATACGCAAAAATTATCCATATAGATATCGATCCCACATCCATCAGCAAGAATGTCAAGGTGCAGATACCGATCGTTTCCGATTGCAAACAAGCACTTACCGCCATTAACTCCTGGATGAGACGTCAGGCCGAAATGAGCCTTGAGGAGGAAAGAAACAAGCTCTCCCCCTGGATCGAGCAGATACGGGAGTGGAAACAACAGCATCCCTTGGGATATGTGGAGGAGGCTGGCGTGATAAAACCCCAATTTGTCGTACAAAAGCTGCACGAACTTACCAAAGGGGAGGCCATTATTACCACCGAAGTCGGGCAGAATCAGATGTGGACGGCGCAGTTTTACCATTTTAACCGGCCCCGGTCACTTCTCACCTCTGGTGGGTTAGGGGTAATGGGCTATGGTTTTCCCGCCGCCATCGGAGCGCAACTCGCCGCGCCCGGAAGAATGGTCATCGACATTGCCGGCGATGGTAGTATTCAGATGAACATCCAAGAGTTGGCCACTGCCGTGCAGTATAAATGCCCGGTGAAGGTTGCCATTCTGAACAACAATTTTCTGGGAATGGTGCGACAATGGCAGGAACTCTTTTACAACAAAAGATACTCCGCAACCGATATATCCGTGGCCCCGGATTTCGTTGCCCTGGCCAGGGCATATGGGGCCGTGGGATTGCGGGCCACCAAACCCGAGGAAGTGGAACCGGTCATCAAGGAGGCCCTGGCCACCGACAATGTGGTCTTCATGGATTTTGTAATCGCCAGGGAAGAAGGAGTCTACCCCATGGTTCCGGCCGGCAAGGCGACAACTGAAATGCTTCTTGTTTAGCCTATTAGGTGGATAGTCTGTAGGTGTTTAGCCTGTTAGCAATAGAGAAAGACGAGATGTGAGACGTACCGTGCCCATCCTCCGATCCATTTCCTTCCTAACAGACTACAGTCTAACGACCTAACCAACCTGAGTAGTTACGAAAAATGTAATGTATAGGGAATTAAAAAATGCAACATACCATTTCTGTCCTTCTGCAAAACAAACCCGGGGTTCTTTCCCGGGTAACCGGTCTGTTCAGCGGCCGTGGCTTTAATATCGAGAGTTTATGTGTGGCTGAAACCCTCGATCCGGAGGTCTCCTGTCTTACCCTGGTAACCACTGGAGAAGATAACATCGTTGAACAAATCACCAAACAACTTCATAAGTTGATTGATGTGATTTGACGCCGTCAAGATCACGGTTGCACAGGATGTGTTGCCGCTGGTGGCCGACATTG
>CAZDYX010000441.1:0-3124 GCA_964509775.1 uncultured Desulfobulbia bacterium
GAATGTCGAATATTAGGCCACCCGCACAGGTCGAATTTTTTCAGGCAGTGCGACGAAAATTAGGAAAAATTTTACACAAATTCCCGCTTTCCTGCAAGCTTTCTTCCAGGCCTTGTGAACCCCTTGATCTTGGTCATCAAACCTGACATGTCGTCTCCATCAGGAAGGTCTAAAAATTGTCGGCCTCGCAAAAAAGCCTGTGGGTGAATTTGCCGTGTTCGGAAAAAATGCCGCAATAGATTGTATCCCTGTTATACCTAGTCGATATTGTTCAGTAATTCCGATTTTTTGTACAGGCCCAGTTCCTGGGAGACCTGGGTGGCGATCTCCTCTATTGATTTGCCGGTCGTGGAGATAATGGGGACTTTGTACTGGTAAAAGATCTGATTAGCCTGCTGGATTTCCCGGGTGCAGGTGGCAAATTTGGCATAATTGCTTCCCGGATAGCGTCTTTCCCGCACACTTCTCAAGAATTCGGCCGAGATGGTGAGACCAACCACGCGTTTGCTGTTTTGGACAATGGAGTCCGGCAGTTGATAACTGTTAAGATATTCGGCGGTTAGGGGAAAGTTTGCGGCCTTAAGCCCCATCTGGGTGGCGAGGTAGACGCTCACCGGCGTTTTTCCCGACCTTGAGACCCCAAGCAGGATAACATCGGCCTCATTGAATTCATGGGCCTTGGACCCATCATCGTGGCTTAAACAGTATTGGATCGCCTCCACCCGTTTTCCCATGCTCATTACGTCTATTTGGTGGGAAAAACCCGGTTCGCGCAGTGCCCTTGCCTCAAGACAACCCTCGAGACGTTCAAGAAACGCCTCAAAGACATCAAAGAGTTCCACTTCCGGCGTATCAAATACCCGTCGTATTTCCTTATTGACAATGGTGCTGAAGATAATGGGTTTTCTGCCGCCGGACTGTTTGATAATATAGCTCAGGGTCTTTTGGGCCTCTTTCACGGTATGGATAAAAGGAAATTTCTCCTCATAGAAACTTATCTCCGGGAACTGACATATTAGTGCCTGACCAAGATTGGTGGCCAGGATTCCGGTGCTGTCTGAAATATAATAAATGTCTTTTGAATGCCACATGGCATGCTTCCTTATATTAGGGACTTTGAAAATTTATTTCGTCTTTTTGCCTTTAATGTTATTGAAGGGTAGGATACGTCTCATCAGTTGTCGGAAAGCAATTGCCAAGAAGAAACTTGGAATTTTATGACTAATCCCATCAGCCAATTTATGAAAGGTTTTTTTTATCCATTACAGGCCGGCCGTGTTCTTCGGCTTCATCCGTCCCTCATCAGATATATCATTATCCCATTTGCCATTAACGTCAGTGTCTTTGGCCTTGCTGTTTATCTGGGGATTTCGATCTTTCAGACTACCGTCATGCCCCTCATCCCCCAGGGAGATGCCTGGTACTGGGTGATCCTGGCCTGGCTCCTCTGGTTGCTGGCCGTGCTGATTACAGCGATACTCGTCTTTTTTACCTTTACCGCCATCGGCGTCCTCATCGCCTCGCCATTTAACGACCTGCTCTCAGAAAGAACCGAGGAAGCGCTCGCCGGCAAACGCCACGAGGAACCCTTCGTATTTCGGGCCTTCCTTACCGATGTCAGGAAGATCATCATCAACGAGGCCAAAAAAATACTCCTCTTTGTCTTGGGGATGGCATTGCTGCTGTTCCTGAACCTGATCCCGGGGCTTGGCCCCATTCTCTATTCCATTCTGTCCCTATTGTTCACCATCTTTTTTCTGGTGGTGGAGTATACGGGTTATTTCCTGACCCGCAAACGACTTACCTTCCATGATCAACGCCGGTTCATCTTTTCCCGGCCCTTTCTGATGTTAGGCTTTGGATCGGGCGTTCTTTGCCTGCTTGCCGTTCCTTTCCTGCAGTTTTTATGTATCCCCCTGGCCGTAATTGGGGCAACGCAATTATGTCATGAGACCACGGTCCTTGGCCCGCAAGAGGCAGTCGAGTCGCTCAGGCACATAAAAAAAGGGGAAATACCCTCCGATTCCGAACCCTCTTTTCCATCCTGAACCCGTTATTGCCTCATCATCCCAGGCACTTGCCCGTAAGCCGTTCAAGGGCCTCAAGGTATTTCTTCCTGGTTTTATCGATAATTTCCTGCGGCAGTTTCGGGGGAGGGGGTTGTTTCGACCATTCCAGAGAGGAAAGATAATCCCGTAAGAATTGCTTGTCGAAACTCATCTGGCCCCGGCCCGGCTCATAATGATCCAAGGGCCAGAACCGGGAGGAGTCAGGGGTGAGGACCTCGTCGATCAGGATCAGTTCTCCTTCATAACGGCCCAATTCGAATTTGGTGTCGGCAATAATGATCCCTTTTCCCCGGGCATACTCTGCCGCCTTGTCGTAGAGCCGGATACAGATATTAGCGATCATTTTTGTTTCTTTTTTGCCGACCAGTTTTTCCATCTCTTGGATGGATATATTCTCGTCGTGCCGTCCCAACTCGGCCTTGGTGGAGGGGGTAAAAATGGGGCTTAAAAGCCTTTCCGATTCCATGAGTCCCCGGGGCAGAGAAATCCCGCAGATGGATCCCTTTTCTTGATATTCCTTCCAACCGGAACCGGTGATATAACCCCGGACAATGCACTCGACCGGCAAGGGCGATGCCTTTTTTACCAGCATACTCCGTAGGGCGAGCTGGTCTTGATATGGTCGGCATGCCGCCGGAAAGGATGCAACCTCGGCGCTGATCAGGTGGTTATCAATGATGTTACGCAAAAAATCAAACCAGAACAGGGAGATCCGGGTAAGCATTGCCCCCTTGTCCGGAACCGGGTCATCCATGACCACGTCAAAGGCAGAGATTCTATCCGTTGCCACCATGAGGAGTTTGTTTTCCACCTCATAGAGGTCACGGACCTTCCCGCGGTGGATGAGTTTCAGGTCGGAAAAATCGGTCTTAAATACTGGTGATCTTGTCATACGCTACCATCCCCGGATAAGGTTTATGAAAATGATGGTTACCTTTAATTAAGCTATTAGCCGTTACCGGAAAAACAGAAGTCAGAATTCAGAATTCGCCCTGAACATACCCAGCTTGTCTTTATTTCCTTATTCTGACTCCTGAATTCTGACTTCTGAATTC
>CAZDYX010000442.1:0-1336 GCA_964509775.1 uncultured Desulfobulbia bacterium
GCCCAATCGGAAGGCGCACCACACAGGGCGGGTTTGAAACCCGCCCCTACTCGTAAATCTATAAATGTGGGTGAACGGTTACAGCAATTTCTTATCACCCCTATCACCATCACCCACCTATCACCTCCATTCCTCATCTTGAGCTCCCTGCTTTGAGCATGTGCATACCAGACCGATCTGTAGAATCGGAAATATCGATAGATTGGCTCAGTTTGGTGGAGAAAACCGATTAGACACCAAATTTCTCCGGTGTTATTAGAATAGACTCGCTTTCAGCCTACTTTGTTCGGCGCCATGTTTGTAATCGCACCAGGGTGTATTTCCTGATTGGCATGGTCCGGACACAAGTGAGCTCATTCCTTGAGCTGAAGTATGAAGGAGGAGCCAGTTTTTTATACTGTCAGAATTTGGTTGTGAATCTCGTTACTCGAGTTAGGGAAGAAAGATTTAAACTGGGGGAATCTATGAAGGAAAAACCGGACTGCCATCCGCGCAGAACGTTCTTGAAAACGGCGTTTGTCTCGACCTTGGGAGCTGTCTTACCTGCGGGTCTTTCACGAGCCGGTGATTTTAGCCGGGATCACTTGCAGGTGTGGTCCTGCGGAGGGCTGGCCGAGGCGCTCATACCAGCCAATGAGCTTTATAAGAAAAAAGTGGGAGTGAAAATCAACTATACAGGAGCCTTTGCCGCGGCGCTGGGTAAATCGCTCCTTGGCAGTGCGACAACGGAAGTTTTTGCGGGTCGTGTACTTGATCTTGCCAAGAAGCTGCGGCAAGCCGGTAAGATGATCTATTTCAGGCCGCTCTGCTTCACGAGCTATGTCATGGTGACTCCCAAGGGCAATCCGGCCGGCATCTGGAAGGTTGAAGACCTGGCCGGAGCGGGAGTGCGTGTCGTTCTGGCCCCTGAGGCCTCACCTCCTGGAGGTCAGGCGGCTCAGGCCCTGCTGAAGAAAGCGGGGGTACTGGAGGGCGCCATGAAAAACGCGGTGACCCTGGGAAGCTGCGTTCAGCGGACCATGGACGATATCATCGAAAGAAGAGGCGATGTCTCCATTGTAGAGCTGAGGATTACCAGGTTGCCCGCCTTTCAGGACAAGATGGAAGTCATCGCCATTCCTGATGAGTTTTTTCCTCCGCTTCCGCTCACCTTTACCGTCGGAGTCATGAAGGATGCCAAAGACCGTGCCCTGGCCGATGATTACGTCAACTTCATCACCTCGTCCGAAGGGCAATCGTTTTTCGAACGTCAGGGATTCATTCCCGCCATTTCGGACAAGGGTCGTGAACTGGTCGAAAAACTGGGGGTGAAAGATGTCTGGCGCTGAAACTAACC
>CAZDYX010000442.1:1346-3124 GCA_964509775.1 uncultured Desulfobulbia bacterium
CTTTCCGGAACCGGAGCCATGCCCAAAGCGAAAACCGAGGCCTCCGCACGCCTGACCCTCTGGCGCAGGCTGAGCCAGTTTGCTATGATTGGCATCATCGGTCAGTGGTCTTTTTATGGCATCTTCAGGTGCCCGTTCATCGTGCCCTATGTCAGTTGCCAAAACTGTCCGGTCATCACCTGCCATGGACGACTCTTGAGCATGTTCTGGGGTTTTTGGCTGCTCTTGCCGGTTTCCGTGCTCCTCTTTGGCCGCGCCTTCTGTGGTTGGGCCTGCCCCGGTGGTTTGGTCAGCCAGATGCTGGGAAAAGCGGCCCCTTTGAAGCTACGAGTCAAAAACGTTTTCACCCGCTTTGCACCTGGGGGCCAGTATCTCGGTCTTGCTGTCGCCCTTTATGCCTACTTTCTTCTGGGGCAACCCCGGGCAGATATTCCCATCCGGATCGGCGAATTCTTTAAATCCGTGTTCCTGACTTTTGAGCACGCGGGGATTCTTTGGCTGGTGAGAAGTTTTTTTGTGCTCGGATTCCTTGCACTGGGCCTGATCATCGCCAATGCGTGGTGCCGCTTTGCCTGCCCGACCGGCAGTATGCTTGAAGCCCTGAAGCGTATCTCTCTTTTCAAGTTCTACAAGACAGACAAATGCAACGACTGCAACGCGTGCCTGAAAGCCTGCGAGATGGGGACCCGCCCAGCGGAGACCAATTGCACCAATTGCGGTGACTGCCTTTCTGCATGTCCGACCGGCGCGATACGGTTCGTGCGGAAGAAGTCCTCGTAAGATGGGCGGCTCTCTATTGCCGGATAGTCTCACCTCAAAGCATCCCTGTTTTCATGCGGGGGCTGGAGGCCGATATGGTCGGATTCATCTTCCGGTTGCCCCCGACTGCAACATTCAATGCGCCTACTGCAACCGGAAATACGACTGTGTGAACGAAAGCAGACCGGGCGTTACCGGCCGGGTGCTCGAACCGGAAGAGGCTGCTTCCTATTTGGAGGATGCCCTTGCGCGGATGCCCTTCATTTCCGTCGTGGGGATCGCCGGCCCGGGAGATCCATTCTGCGACCCTGAGAGGACCCTCGCGACTCTCCATTGCGTCCGAAGGAAACATCCCGAGCTGCACCTTTGTCTCTCCTCAAATGGCTTGAACATTCGCCCCTACATCAATGACCTGGTTGAGCTGGGTGTTGATTTTGCAACCATTACGGTGAATGCCGTCGATCCTGAGATCGGCCAAAGAATCTACTGCCATGTCCGCAAGGAAGGAGCCGTTCTGAAAGGCCGGGAGGCTTCCGGCCTTCTTATTGACAGGCAGTTGGACGCAATTTCCCTGCTGAAAGCCGGGGGATTGACCGTCAAGGTGAACACCGTGGTCGTCCCCGGTGTGAACGATGTCCATGTTGCGGCCATTGCCCAAAGGGTTTCACGCCTGAAGGTGGATCTCATGAACCTGATCGGTCTGATTCCCGTGGCTGGTACACCTCTCGAAAATACCGTTCCTCCCTCCCCATCAGCCATGACTACTCTTCGGGACGCAGCCGAAAAATTCGTCCCGCAGATGCGCCACTGCGTCCGCTGCAGGGCCGATGCAGCAGGTTTGCTGCACGAAGATCGATCCTGCCCGGGATTTCGTCCAAAGATGGACACTACTCCATGCAAGGCAAATGGTTGCCCATCCGGGAAGCAACACCTTTAAACGGTCGTCGAAGAGGGCCTGAAACTTTCTCGTAGAATTCCAGGACCCCGTGCATGACGCCGTGATCGGTGATGGCCACGGC
>CAZDYX010000443.1:0-3119 GCA_964509775.1 uncultured Desulfobulbia bacterium
AAAAGCCGGTATCCAGTAATTTCAACAAGTTACAAAAACCTCTGGACCCCGGCCTGCGCCGGGGTGACGACTTTTGCAAGAGGCTCCCTTAAGTCCACTTAAAACCGGCGTCCCCTGTTTCATATTGGCCGCCCTCCCCCTTCATCATCTCCTCACCCTGCTTCCCCTAAAACCCTATGCCCTAGCCCTTCTCATTCTCGGAGTCGTTGCCGTCCTGACCGCCGGGTCGGCGGAAAAGATACTCGACCGGAAAGACCCTTCTCCGGTGGTCATCGATGAGGTCATGGGCATGCTCATCGCCCTTACCGGCATTCCCCGCACCATTCCCGTCTATATCCTCGGATTTTTCCTCTTTCGCCTTTTCGATATCTGGAAACCCTTCCCGATCGGATTGATTGACCAACGGGTCCAGGGCGGGATCGGCATCGTCCTCGATGACCTCGTGGCCGGCCTTTATGCCAACCTCCTGCTCCGCTTGATCTGGGGAGCTCTCTAATGAGACAGTAAAAGATAACGAGTGGTAAAGTCTCTGATTTCGGCGGTGGGATTTATTGCGGCTCCTCCTCCAACATCAAGGTGGTCAACCGTATCCTTATGGGCGGATACGGTAGCCAGCAGACCGAATGAAATCTACCCATACTCCAGAACCAGCACCATAACCTACTCCGACATTCAAAGCGGTTGGTCAGGAACCGGCAATATCAATAAAAATCCATTGTTTGTTGCCCCACAGCCCTCATCCAGCGCGCCGACCTCTTCAGGAGACAATCGATTGCGGCCATCCTCACGTAACGGGCGAGTCATAGAAAAAATTGACCTGACCCCACCTTCCACACCTCATAGTGCACGGATATTACCGTAAACAAGGTGATCAAAAATCAGGCGAATTGAGAAAGTAGGGCTAAATTTCAGTTAACAGCTCAAATCCACTGCTAAGTATCTCTCTGGCTAACGGATTGGACATATTGAAATCGGATTCTCTAAAAGGATGGGGCTCAATCCTGGTGTCAAATTTCCTTCTGAGCTTCATCAATTCAACCTGCGTATCAAAGGTATTTGAAAGCTTGTCAAAAACGATGGCTAGATCAATATCGCTGTTATCGTTTACAGTCCCTTTTGCATACGATCCGAAAAGATAAATCTTTTTAATGCCGGAATTTCTTTTTCTTAGAAAATCAGCATATCTTTTGGCTACTTCAGGAGTTTGTCTTTCATCCATTTCCTGAACTCCTCAATTGTATTAATCCATTTTTCAGTGAAGTCATGTGTGCATTTCTGATGGAATTCCATTTTGTAATCATCATATCTGGCCTGAAGATTGAATGTGGATATGGTATCCAAAATATCATTATTTTAATAACTCTTCTTTCTGCATCGGGATTAATCTATCTTTGTGTTTGCTGACAATCGGTTAATGATTAATATTAAAGGTGGAACATAAACCGACTGTGCCATAGCTTCTTCACCATGTAGAGATAGGGCGTCCAAATTGGTTCTAGAAATTTTCTCGGTTTTTAGACCCTCAAAGTTTAGGCTAAGTGCCCGCCACACGCTGGTTCCGCGAGGATTTTTTGAGCCGAAAACCGGACAACGAACTTGGGGTGATTTTGGGCCTTTTTGGACACCCAAGTACAAGACTGATTATTCCTACTCGAAGCCGTTTGGTTTTTCCCGGGGCGCGCCGGTCGGCTTTTCTCGAAACCTTCATTTCCTCAACAGTAAATAACTGGCATATGGCTTATCTTCCGGATATTCCTCTATTATCTCATGGCTTTCAAGGGAGTGCCGGATTTCCTCCGGGCTGATGCCTCGTTGCGACATTCTCTTCAAGGCATGGATTCTGAAAATTAGTTTTCGTATAATCATTATTCACTGTTACCAGAAGAAGAGCCGGCGAGCAAATGAAAATGGGGGCTAAACAGAACGCCGGGGTGACGGCTCATTGCTTGATCAACCGCAGATCGGTAATGAATGTCTGTGGTTCGCCGATCTCGATCTTGGCGAAATCCGGGTGTAAAGGGTTGAGCAGGTAATTGGCTTCAGCAGGAATCACGGCGCTGGGCACTGCCAGCACCGCACTCGACAGTTGCTTGGCCCATGCCGTGCCGATGGCCTGCAACTGCTCGCGGGCGGCGAGTTCACGCCAGTCGGCCGGAAGAGCTTCAACCGACACCCGCTCGATCATGAGCCCCTTGGGGATCATCGCCGGGATCATGACGTAGTGGGCACGCAAAGGATCGTCCTGCACCAGCATTTCCAGCATGGCCAGCGATTGGGTACAGGAGGTATAGACGAGGGGAACGCCCTTGCGATTCCAGCGCCCCCCGTAGAGCCTTGCCCCATCGCCGGTGAATGCCGTCTCCGCACAAAACGGACTGTAATAAGTCGCCAGACAGTGAGCATCTGGCTGCTACCCAAATACTCCATGCTCGATACGGCCCAGCGTGTCCAGAACGCTTTCCCCTCCGATATCGGTATCGAGCAAGCTCAAGGGCGTGGCGCCGAACATGGCCGCGTTCGGTGACTTCAACCAGTCGAGAGAGGCGTCGAAATCTTCAAAGACTTTCTCAGCCCGTTCGACGACCCGGGCCAGACGCACCAGCTTGGCGGTTTCCTCGCTGTTGAGCACACCTTCCTTCTTACGCCGAGCCAAGGTGCGCTCGGGGATGCCCAAAGCCATCACTAATTCGGACTGGGTCACGCGGATGAACTTGGTGAGCGAATCCACTGCCGCAGGCGAAATGCCCTGGCGAATGACCGAGACCCAATCCAGCGGGGAACGGGGTTTGGCCGGCAATACCGCCCGGCCACCGAGAAGCGATTCAACCGATATATTGGGTTGTAAAACAACTGCGACCGTACCCATGACTACACTCCTTTGCCTGCCGTTTACGACACATATGAAACACTATAGTCAATAATGGCGCGAATAGCCATACGCAGATTTCATCAGCGTTTTGTCGTTGACATAGCTCGCAGTTTTTGCCGGTTAGCCGAAGAACTACCCTTTTTCACACGTTTATCGGAAACTTCTAAAAGGTGGCAAACGCCTGCTCGCTGAATATTATGCGCCAAGCTTGGCACTTACGAGGCGATTTAGGCTCACGCCTTCCTCCGTC
>CAZDYX010000444.1:0-3096 GCA_964509775.1 uncultured Desulfobulbia bacterium
AGGGGAAATAGGAGGCCTGCCACAGCATGGAAAAACTGGTTTTAAAAAAACCCGAGGGGTCATTAAGAAACGTCTGCAGGCTGGGCTTCACCCCGAAGCGATATTTTTTGGTCCCTGCCGGCGAGGTGATCGGGGATGCCGAAGGTTCTTCCCGCAAGAAGGCGGCAAACCCTTCTTTCCCTTCATCGCTAAATTCAATAAACTCTAATAATCCCTGTTCGTCCATTCGTCCGTCGAGAAAGGCCTCAAGATCCCGGCGTCCCATCTTGATGGTAACAAGGATCAAATCCCGTGCCTTTAAATTTATATAAAGCCACTCTATCCGGTTCGGAACAAAGGCTGCGGCGGCACGGCAGGCGCGGCCCAATGCCTTGACATCGGAGAGATACGTGGGATTTTCGATCTCCAGCCATACGGATCGGTCACTCGCTGATACCCTGACATTGGAAAAACGTTCTGCCGCCACTTCTTCCCGGATTATCAGTGCCAGTTCAGCATTGGATGCCAGTTGCGCCTTCTGAACAAGATCCTCACCGGGTATCCAGTAAGGTTGTTTTTTCCAGGGTAATATTCCCACTGGATTCAAAGGGAAATTGGTACTGAGCGACCAGCCCCAAAATTCCCCCCGAAGATAGGAAAGGGAGAGCAGGCCGTTATCCCAGGGCCGGTAACGAACACCATAATTAAACGGGGTATCGCCAGGGTTGCTCACCTCCGCGATTCCGGACATTTTTTTGTAATCAAGACTGGAATATTCGGCAAGCAGGGAAAAATCATCGGTGATCCGCAATTCGGTGCCGCCGAAGAAGCTTGTCTTCGTGGCCCCGCTAGTCAGGAATTCAAACGCCGCATCCTGCGATGCTGCGCCGGATGACCCTGCCCCACCGGTTACCTCGCCGGCCAAAATACCTTGCCCGGCGCCCATGGTAATATCCAAAGGACCAAAAAATTTACTGGCACTCAGATAACGGGAGGTAAAACGGGCCGTGCCATGGATGTCCGTGGCACCAAGGGCGAGGGCAGGCAATGACTCGGTCTCCTCGTGGATTTTGAGCTTTATGTCCAAGGCCTTGTCTTTATCGTTACCGTAACTACTACCAAGACCTGATGAAAGGCCGACGATCTCTGTAATTCGGCCGTTTACCTCAAGCCAGGGCATAATCGCTGCGGTAATTCCATATGTTTTATAGGGATCTGCCCAGGTATAATAGGCGCGTAAATTCCAATCAGGCAGAAGACGGCCCGTGGGCATATCGAGAAGGCCGGTCACCCCGGTATTGGCAGGAAGGGTGTTTTCCGTCTCGGATTGCTGAGCAAAGGCGGTATACTGGAACGTCCACAACAGGAGAATCCACACCAAGAGAACGTATTTTTTCAGATAAATGACCACGTAGACCTTGTGGTGTCTATGGTTACGACATAAAAAAAAGCACTGCCAATTTATAGGTGGCAGTGCTTTTTTAATAATTACAACTCTTTTTTCCTTAACTTGCAATCACCCCAAACATGCAATCACCACAAACTTTATTTTTCCACCATTTAGTGGAGGGATGAAAATTAGTGGTGGGTAGTGGTTGTATGATGATCAGTGGTGCTGCTATCATCATTGGCGGCCGCGATGGCTATGACACCCAAGACTGCGGCAGCCGCAACAGCTGCTGCTGTGCCTACACTCATGCCGGCTATAGTTGTCTCAGTAGCCGGCGTCTCTACACCAGCACCAGCTCCGGCCCCCCCTTTTTTGGCGCCAGCTTCACCCGTCCCGGCCCCAGCATCGGCAGCCATAACCATCGGTGTGTGAACTGCTAGCATGGAACATAAAACTATTACTGATATTATTTTTTTCATATTCCCTCCTATCATATTTCCTCCTCTCATATTCCCCCCTACTATAAGTAGATAAAAAAATATACGTTTAATCTTTATTCCTCTCTTTTTATTACTTATACTTAAACTGAATCAACCGTGTCAAGTTTTTTTATGTGTTTTTTTAGAATTTTTGGGACCGTTGAAATTTTTCTACCGCCTCGTTGTGTTGAGCCAGGGTCGTGGAGAAATAATGGGTGCCATCATTTTTGGACACAAAATAGAGGTACGGCTCGTCTGCCGGGGCCAGGGCGGCAGCTATAGACGCCCGGCCAGGATTGGCAATAGGTCCCGGCGGTAACCCCCTGTTTAGATAGGTATTGTAAGGGGACGATTTCTTGAGATCCTCTCGGGTAAGATCGCCGTTAAAGGATGATAAACCGTAAATCACGGTGGGGTCAGCCTGGAGCGGCATTCCTTGCCGGAGACGATTCAAAAATACCGCTGCTACCAGCGGTCGTTCTTTGGGATCTGCCACCTCCTTTTCTACGATGGAGGCAAGGATCAATGTTTCGTGTCGGGAAAGATTCCGGGTATTATTCTTTCTCACGGCGAGCTCATCAAAAACGGTCAGGGTCTGTTTTACCATCTTTCCGATAATGGCCGCCTCGTCCATTCCTGCCGAAAGATTATAGGTGTCCGGAAAGAGGTACCCCTCTAGAGACGTCGTCGCCAGGCCGAGCGTGCCGATATAGGCTGGATCCCGGGTCAGGTTTAAAAAATTTTCCCGTTGGGTAGTAAGTCCTTTTTGGGCCAAAATATCCGCAAGTTGGTACATGGTAAGGCCCTCCGGAAAGGTAACCGGCTGCCAAACCATCTTCTTCCCCTGCTTCAGGTCAGCCAATATACCCCAGGGAGATTCTGTCGTCGGGAATGAATATTCTCCCGCCCGAATCTGCCGTCCAACCCCCCGCATCCGCGCCAGCAAACGAAAACGCACGTCATCTTGAATGATACCCTTTTCCGCCAGGATCCGTTGAATCTCGGAAAAACCGCTGTCTTTCGGTATAATTACCTTTAAATCACCCTCGAATGGTGATGGACCAGGCTGAGTCGCATAACTGAGCAACCAGAGCACCCACAATAAAGGTATGCCCGCCCCCAAAATATATTTCCACCAATTTTCCGTGCTTATCATTATGTTTTTTCTCCTCTTTTTTTCATTTCCGGGCGCTTTACCGTGAAAATAGAATTCAGGAGTCAGGAGTCAGGAGTCAGAATTCAGAATTC
>CAZDYX010000445.1:0-3084 GCA_964509775.1 uncultured Desulfobulbia bacterium
GAAGGCGTTTGGCAGCCATGGCCAGTAGTTTGGAGGCGAGGTTTTTGACGTGTATCCAGGGCAGCACGAGGAATCTGGCATTGTTGACGACGAGGTGAAGATTTTTTCGGCGTTGTTCATGGCCCCAGCCGATGAACTTGTCACGCGGGGCGATGGTCCAGGCGGCGGCGCCAAAGCCCAGCAAGGCAACGACGGTTTGATTGACCCGGGCCATATAGCGCAGTTGCGCACCGGGCAAAGGGGTATAGCCCAAATAATGATAGCGGTGAATGTATTCCCTCCAGAGCTGAGAGTCGGTGGGGCTGACCACGGGTTGCAGGCATAGATCCGGCATGGCATTGACCGGCATATATACGTCCGGTTGGGTATCAGTGGTGGCAGTGAAGGCAATGTGGGGACGGCATAGATTTTGATTATGGCTGGGTTGTGGCAAACAGAGGATTCCGTCATTATGCATGCGCAGCAAGGCAACGCGGCAGCTCATATCCTTTAGGCCGCTATCAGGCTTGCACCAGGCAAGCGTTTGACAGACAAGACGGGAGATTTGGGCGCGATTGCGGTTTGGGTCTTCCGCAATAATCCGGCGAATGGTCTCAAACTCTTCTTGGCTAAAATCCCTGCCGCAATATCGGTAAGAGGAATTTTTCACGAAGAGTCGTTGGTCTTGGGATCTGAGGAGAAGTCCTTGAGTTGCTCCTGGGTCATGTTCCAAGGAAGAAAGCCTTGGATACCGACCGGGGGAAGGCCTTGATTTGCGGCGCAGGCCTCAAGAAAAGCGGTCAGCCATACCCTGGGATTGATGTTCCAGCTCTCCAGGGTTTTAAAGATACTGAACATCATTGCCGCCAGAGTTCCTGCCCAAAAAGCGAATGAGCCATAGAAATTATTGCGGGCGATCACCGGGGTACGCTCATGACGTTCGGCCTTGTTATTGTCCATGGGGACTTCCGGGTAATCCACGAAGACCGTAAGCCCCTGCCAATGTTCTTTGAGACTTTGAAGAGTTTTCTTTTTGGCGGTATGCAGCTCCTTTTCCTTTAATTGGTCCTCGCGTTTTTCGTCCATTTTTTTGACAGCTTCGCGCAAGTCGTGGTCCTTTAGGGCGAAGGCCTCGGATTGCTCCATAACATCGAGGCGGAGATGGTTAAGGTGATAGAGCTTGCCGCGGCTACCCATTCCATGGCCCAGGATTCAAGGTGCGGCCAATCCTTGGCAACACCGAGGAAGTCTCGTCGCACATGAGCCCAGCAAAAGGCAAGAGTGATCCCGATCACTTCCGCCATAGCCTTGTAGGCGCTGTAACGGTCTACGACCAGGATGTCTTCGGCCGTCCCTTCAAAATGCTCGCGCGGCACCTTGGCGCTTCGACTCGGGTCGAGGGTGTAGACGACAGCGGATTTGGAGATGAAGACCCACATGTACCATTTGTTGCCGAGCTTTCCTGCAACTTCGACAAAGACCCGCCAGCGGGTTTCATTGGCATGCCAGCGGTCTTCAGAGCGATTCTTGTCGGCAATGGCCTTGTAAATGGGGGTAAAAAAGGGCATCAGGGTTTGGAGCCCATCGGTCAATGTGCCCGCAGTCAGATCCAGGCCATGGGTTTTAAGATCAGCCAACAGCCGGTGTGTAGGCCGCAAGAAGAGAAATTTGTCGAGCAGCACGGTTATCCATACCGAGATGCCGAGTATGCCTTTGGCGATAAGCTTGGGCGGTGGCGGAGCGGTAATAATACGCGGGAGCCCTTCGCAGGTGCAAGTGCGTCTGTAGCGTTTACGCCTGATGATCCGGCGGTGGGCCTTGACGGTAATTTCGAGAACCTCCGAGTCTTCCGTATGCGGGTAATCCTTGTAAGGAAGACGACAATGGGGGCAACAGCGTTTATCCGCCGGCAACTCGATTTGTTCCTCCTCGGCAGGGAGATGGGAGAAATCCCTCCGGCCATGCCCAGTGCTTCCTGGTTGTTGGCCACGGGGTCTTTTGAGGGTACCAGTAGGCGATGATCCTTTTTCGTTTTGGTTTTTGCCTTTTTCAGATTTGCGACCAAAGAGCTGCCGCTCACGCAGCCGCAGCTTGGCCTGCAGTTGTGCAAGTTCTTCTTTCAGTATGGCTTCTCGCGTAACGGCCTTTTGATGCATTGCATGCCAATAACCCTTCTCGGATCTCAGTTCGGCAAGCTCAATATGAAGGGGGCAAGAGGTGCAAGAAAGGGAAAGAGCGCCAGAGCTGAAAGACGGGGGCTCAGTATTGGCACGGCAGACCTTCGGGAAAAAAAATTCTACCGGGAGGGTGGAGTCGTAATTTTGATCGGCACGAACATCGGCAAGCATTCCTCCATATACATTATTTGGTTGCCAGTGTCCCGCATAAAATGAGGGAGTCTAAAAAAAAATTACCTTCTGAAAAGCCGCTGTTCATCTGAAGGAGGATTAGGTTTAGATTAGCGGGTTAACCGAATATTTACCCGGGGAAAAGCTGGAATCATGCAATTTCAAATAGTTGCGAAGAACAATGGACACCGGAATAACTCAAGGGGGTATTAAACTGAATTTTCACCGGTGTGACGACTTTTGCAAGAGGCTCAATGGTTAGCCCATAAAAATGTCAACATGTGCCTTAAGGCCAGCGCTGACGCATAAATATTGATTGATTTTTTATATTAATCATTATTCAATGATTCTAATGCAGTAAAAAATTGCAATGGTAATGCAATTAGCTGGTTGATATTACAAGTAAATATTGTACCATGCGTCTGTCAGAATTTTACCTGCTTGGCAACGAAATATCAAGGAGTTATGCAACAAAATTGGGCAAAAATTGCTCAAAACTAGGCGAATTCAAAAGTCGTGTTAGGGTCAGCCCGTTGCCATTTGACATCTGGTCAGTAGAAAGTTCTCGCAACTTTTTTCCCGGGGCGTTGAACGCTAATTTTACGAATGGGCTGAGTATTCTGGCCAAAATGCTCGCCAGTTTCGTTGTTTACAACCCTGGGAATGTGTTTATTACTCGATTTGTGCCCTGAACTACGAAGACTTTACCTACTCAAAGAAGAATTTCGCCGCATATTTGACAAGGTACAGTGCCGAG
>CAZDYX010000446.1:0-3079 GCA_964509775.1 uncultured Desulfobulbia bacterium
CTGCCACAGGAAAAGCAAAGAGGGGAGGGATTCAGGCTAAGCCGCATTGTAGGGTCAAGGGCGTCCCCAAGTCGCCGCCGCCATGCCATGCTTCGCTCACCTGTGGGCCGACAAGGAGGAGAAACGCATAATTTCATGGGCGTCCCTTATTCCTCCTTCGCCGATTTCCTGCTTCAATTTAATGCCTTGATACAACTGAGCGAGGATGAAAAGAAAGTCACCAGGGCTGTTCTAGACGGCCTGGTATTGCGGCATCAGGCAAGAAAGCTCATGAACACCGGGCAACCCGGTTAGGCAAACAAAACATAGATCGGCAGCAAATCCACCTGATCGGAATCACCCGATTACAAAAACAAAAAGGCGGTTAAAGAAAAAATCTTCAACCGCCCTCGATAGTTCAGCAGGACAGGCCTGCCAACCAGACCCATCCGCCGCTTTTGACTGGAATAGCTAATCAACCGTTACAGCGGATTCCGCTTCGCTCCACCGCTGAACTCCGTATTGGCCTCTCAGTACCGGGCTTCCGGATATCATCCCAGATTGGGTGATAACCGGAAACAGCCTATCTCCTTATTAGCTTTGCGAACAAGCACCATGTCCTATGCCATGCCCCGATCTTCATCTCTTCGTCCCTCACAGCCCCTTCGCTTCTTGAAACCAGTATTCAGACTGTTTCTGGTCGCGTGGCAAGCCAAACAAGCCTTCTGAGTAGGATTTTCCTAATAACTCGGCAGCTTGGCGATATCCACCATCTGCTGCAATGCGAAACCACTTGACAGCTTGTAGTTCATCTTTAGGTACAGCACCAACTCCTTCTGCATAATCCTTTCCAATGTAATACGCAGCCGAAGCAGCCTTATCGGTCTCGGTCTCGGTCTCGGTCTCGGTCTCGGTCTTGCTCCATTTTCCAGCTTTGCGAAGCCATTTAAGAGCAAGACTTTCATCTCTTGGTACACCCCACCCGAACGCGTACATCTGCCCCAGCAGATACTGAGCACCACTGTCGCCGATTATTGCTAAGGGCTTAAAGCTTCGCATGGCAGTATCGTAGTCTCCAGACTTTAGAGCACTGACGCCTTTATCGAACTGGATATTTCTGAATACAATGAATGTGACAACCAAAAGTATAACTGAGCCGAGAATCAGAATCCCCTTTCGAAGCAATGGCTTCACGGCACCACATCCAAGGCATTGCTCCCAGATTCCGATTGCAGCAAGTTATGCACTTGACCGTACTGATCCATCGCAAATGGATTGTTCTTATCAGTAGTGATACATCCAAGTGACACACTACCTGGATGCAGTTCAAAGCCGGAGCGAGCCATTCCAAGGTAGTATTTCCATCCAGGGATTTTAGGATTAGGTTCTAAACGCCAGAATCTCTCATGGCCAGGACGGTTATCAGGGTTCATATTATAGTTGCCCGGGGGTATAGGACCTTTATTTTTGTCATCGCTACAAGGTGGACTATTCCGGCACTCTCCCATGCCGGAGAACACTCCGTCCGGACCCAGACTTATCGGAGGGCCAATAAATCCAGGATCATTCGGCCAACAAACAAGGGTATGAGCTGATATGGAATATTGGCACTTTGCCAACCCCAAAGGATCGACCGCATTCACCGGATCATTTAGAACATACCATTTCTTTAGCTCCGGCTTGAGCCTATTATTAGAATGAGCTACAGATAGAGTATTGATTACATCAATGGCGGAAGTAAAAAGAACGGATTTGCCTTGAATACAGGCTGCATAGCCAAGAGCCGTGGCGAGATGTGTTTTTCCAAGTCCCACACCTCCAAGAAAGATCACATTGCAGTTGTCCTGTATGAACTTCAATCGGAAGAGGTTTTGAACAGCCGCTCGGTTGATTGCCGTGGGCCAGGTCCATCGGAACTGCTCGAGAGTCTTCTTTACCGGGAAACGAGCAAGCCGTATTCGTCGCTCAACCGAGCGGTCACGGCGCAAGGATGCTTCCCCTTCGGCAAGAGAGGCCAGGTAATTGATATGGGACCAACCTTTCTTGATAGCTTGATCGTTCAATGATTCGAAGTTGTTCTTCATGAAAGAAAGGTTCAAAAGGCTTAGATGGCTTTCAAGCTCCGACTGGGTTTTGGTCGGATCGCAGATGCTTTTGTCTTCGTCCATGTCTATTCTCCTTGTCGTGGTGATCGGATGTCGTTTTGGTAGAGGGAAAGGTCCGGCTGCTCCACCTCGATATCGAGGAGATCGGATCTTCGGGTAAGGTGCAGCGCGCCTGGTTCGGGCAGGCATCTCGAGCGTTGCTCCAGGAGATTGGCGATGTACTCGCAGGAGAAGGCCTGAAAGAAGAAGGCATCCTCCATGACCCTTTCCACGGCCTGGGTGCCGTAGATTTCGCTCAAGGCAACGATCTTGCGCACATGGTGGGTTGGATTGATGCGCCGGTTCTCGAGCTCCCGGTAGTAGTCGTGTGCTTTGGGGCTAAGAGAGACAAAGCGCATGAAGATCTTCTGGTCGGTGGCCTTTTTGCGTTGAGCGATCAACTCCTTGGGATGATCCGAGTCCTCGATGTCCTTGTTCCTGTCATAGGATCTTGGATGGCGGGCGATGAGCTGATTGTCGTGATAGATGCAGATCCTGTCGGGATAGGCTTTGAGGGTCAACCTTGCTCCGGCATGCTCGGCGGGCACGGAGTAGTGATTGGAGTCAACGGTGACACGAAACTGAGACGAAGCCCTCACCTGCCTTATGGTGCCGATGTCGCAGGGATGGGCGGCAAGGGGCTTGAGGCAGGTTTTTTCTTCTTCGAACATTTCCAGGGGTTTTCTTCTGGTCTCCCCATGGATGCGCACATTGGCAATGGTATCGAGCCAGAGACGCGCGGCGGGATTGATGGCCTCGAAGGAGGGCGGCTCGAGCCCGGCAAGGAAATTTTTTTTCACATATCCTACCCCATTTTCCACACGCCCCTTCTCGTTGCCCTTGCCAACGCCGCACGGGGCGATGGTGAAGCCGTAGTGGTTGGCGAAGTCCAGGTAGGTTGGGTTGAAAACCGGGGCCTGGCCAAGGATGCGCTTGAGCACGGCGGACTTGAGGTT
>CAZDYX010000447.1:0-3077 GCA_964509775.1 uncultured Desulfobulbia bacterium
TATCCGAGTCCCTTAACTTGAACATGGCGGTAGCTTAACTTCTGGCGAAAATTTCGGCAAGGGATCTTTGGCCAAAACAGTGCTGACGCATTAATTTGGAACGTCCCTAATTCGCCATGCAAGTCTCGGCACCTCGATGGGATAGGCGAAAATTCATGCGTCAGCACTGGGGGCTGTAGACGACGCTTGACATATGGGCAAGGTTGGGAATAAAGTCATACCGATGAATTTACTGTATAAGGAGGAAATTGTGACCAGCAATAAGAAAAAACTCATGACCGCTCAGGACGTTGACCGGGCCCTGCACCGTATTGGTTTGCAAATTCTGGAAAGAAACCGGAACGAGCAAAATATCGCCATTATCGGCATCCATACCGGAGGGGTTTACCTGGCCGACCGGATCAAGAAGATTATTATAAAGGAAAGCGGGGAAATGATCGCGCCTTTTGCCGGCAGCCTCGATATAACTCTCTATCGCGATGATTGGAGTCTTGCCTGGCAGAATCCAGTGGTGAAAAAGACCGACATCCCTTTTTCCATTGAAGGTAAAACCGTGATTCTGATCGATGATGTTCTTTTTACCGGCAGGACAATCCGGGCGGCACTTGATGCCTTGATGGATTTTGGCCGTCCCCGTTCCATCCAACTCGCGGTTCTGGTGGATCGGGGATGCCGCGAGTTGCCGATCCAACCCGATTATGCCGGCATGAAGGTCCAAACCATTGTCGATGAGCATGTGAATGTGCTCCTAAAGGAAAACTCGGAGATGGATGAGGTGGTCTTAGAATATTATTAGGGGTGTGAAATCATGACACAGTCTGAGATCGACAAGATTTGCAAACGGGTCAAGGAAAAACGGGAAATTTATATCGATTATGATTTCAGTCGGATTCAAAATGATATCCTGAAGACCTTTTTTGACCTTGCCCAGGAGTTTGATAGCCTCCGCGACTTTTTTGCCATCGCGGTCCTGATTCCCCTCGAATTTTTAAAGGTTGACTGTCGTCTTTACCTTTTTGATGACAACAACGAACGACTTGAATTGGTGTGTGACAGCCAGAAAGGACATTACTTCGATCGGTTGCCCGCACCGGAGTATATCCAGTTGGTCAACGAGCCTTATGAGGCTAATGACTCATATATACTGCCAATTTTTGGAAAATCTCTTTACCCTGCATCGCTACCTGTATATGAGAGTCATAATCTCATCGGGATGTTTGAGCTTTTTCCGGAGTCAAGACTGCGTAATTCCGATCGTTTTTTCCTCACGAAATACACGAATCGGATCGGATACAATCTTCATAACCGAAAGATTGCCCGCCAGAATATCAACCACATCAAGTTCATTAACACCCTGGTTCGGGATATCGAACATGATGTGATCATCCCCAACATGTATTACCGATTTCTTTTTATCAAATTCGGCAAAAAGGTTGCGGCGTTGGAGGAACTGGAGGACTCGATTGGGGATTTGAAGAACCAAGAGGGCCGAAGCGCCGCCGAGGTCTGTGATCTCGTGGTCGATAAATTGGGGGCCCTTCGGGAGGAGTTGTTTGATTTGCAATCGGAACTGCAACGGCATCATTCCTTTATCAGCATGTTCCTGGAGAGTCTCTTCCGCCGTGATCATTTTGAACAGGGACAGCTCGTCCTGCGGCCCAAGAAATGTATCGTGGGCAAGGAGATCGTGGTCCCGCAATTGGCCCACTTCGGCAACCGGTTGAAGTCCCAAGGGATAACCATCGAACACTCCCAGGAGATGGCCACCGAAGAGGTGCCGCTCCTGGTGGACATAGGTCTTTTGTCCCAGGTTTATGCCAACCTCATTTCCAATGCCGTAAAATATACCACAGAAATACGGGATCAGCAGGGCCGCTCCAAAAAGGCATTGGCCTATGGCCGGGATGTGTTGTCCAATTTTTTTGGTCCAGGCAGGGATGGGATCAAGTTCAATGTATTTACCACCGGTAAACACATTGAACCTCCAGAGGTAAGTAAGATATTTTGCGACGGCTTCCGGGGCAGCAACATCCATGGACAGCCAGGGACCGGCCATGGGCTCTCCTTTGTAAGAAGTGTAGTGGAACTTCACGGCGGCAAGGTGGGGTATGATCCCACGGAACAGGGAAACAACTTTTATTTTATCCTTCCCCTGACCCCGCAGAAAAACTTCTGCTGAACAAACCATAGCGCGGCCAACGGCCGCAGTGGTTAGTGGTTAGTGGTTAGTGGTTAGTGGTTAGTGAATAGTGAATAGTGAAAAAATAGGTCAAACATTCGCGAGGACATGTCAAATCCTGCCGGGTAATTCTAAGGCTGAAGGCTGAAAAAACGGATGGGAGAGAATTAGATAAATATTCTCCCCCATGGTTGAAAATGGCCGCTTACTTCGTAGGCATGACGAGAAATCGGGTATGGCTCTCACGCAAGAGCAAAAAGAGGATGTTTTTCCCCTCCTTGGCCTTTTCAAGTATCCGGTTGTAATCATTCATGTTGGTGACCGGTTGACGATTGATCTCGATGATGAGATCCCCTCGTCTGATCCCGATCTCCTCGGCCCTGCTGCCTGGTTCCACATTGACCACCACCACCCCTTTTTGATCCTTTTTCAGAGAGAGGGTGTCGGCGAGTTCCGGGGTAAGGGGCTGGACAGTAATGCCCAGGGCATGGCCGGATTCGCCCTCCTTAGCTCCTGCCGCCTGTTGCTCTTCTTTTAACTCGCCGATGGTGACGGTGACCGTCTTCTGCTTGCCGTCGCGGACGAGCACCAATGAGGCCTTGGCGCCGATCGGGGTCTGGGCTACCATGGCCGGCAGCATATTCATCTGTTCAATGGTCTTGCCGTTAAATTCTATGATCACATCTCCGGGCTTGATGCCTGCCTCCTGTGCCGGACTGCCGGGGGTGATCTCACCTATTAGGGCGCCGATGGGCCTCTCCAGACCAAAACTGTGGGCGATATCCGATGTCACCTGTTGGATCATCACGCCAAGCCAGCCCCGTGTGACCTTGCCCTTGGTCTTAAGTTGGTTCATTACATTGACCGCCATGTTTACCGGGATTGCGAAACCGATGCC
>CAZDYX010000448.1:0-669 GCA_964509775.1 uncultured Desulfobulbia bacterium
CAGGAGGGGATTCGCGAGGCTCTCTATTTCTGATTCTGAATTCTGACTCCTGACTCCTGAATTCCATTTTCATTGTTCGTTGTGCCCTCTGGGCATGGAGGTTAATGGATATTCGCCGATGTGTACCAGGAGTCTGCCGATCAAGTCAATGGAAACATCCTTATGGGATATCCATATTCTCCTTGACACCAACGATCATTATTTGGTAATTGGACAGAGTTTACCATAAATACGAGACAAAATGGTATTACAGGCGCGTAGCTCAGTGGGAGAGCGCTACCTTGACACGGTAGAAGTCGGCGGTTCAATCCCGCCCGTGCCTACCATTTTTATAATGAGTGCATATTATGGCTTCGTCAGGGGCATGTTCCCTTACGAAGCCAACTTTTTCCAGGCTGTCTAATATTTTTTTTCAAGTTATCGACAAAATGGCAGAGATCACCATCTCCCTTGCGGCAGAAGAAAAAAAGATTTTTCAAACCGGAATCACGGCCGGTCAGGCCCTTGATGTGCTCCTCTCAAAAAAGGAGCGAAAGATGGCCGTTGCAGTCCAGGTCAATGGACGATTGTGTGACCTTACCACCCCGTTAACAAACGACGCCTCTCTGACCCCGATTCTTGAAGGCGCACCTATGGCCCTCGAAATACTGCGTCACAGTTCCGCCCATG
>CAZDYX010000448.1:679-3069 GCA_964509775.1 uncultured Desulfobulbia bacterium
GGAAGGTTAAGGTCGGTATTGGTCCTGCCATTGAACAGGGTTTCTACTATGATTTCGACCGGAAAGAGGCCTTTACCCCCGATGATTTTGCCCGCATTGAGGCCCGGATGCAAGAAATCATAGCTGCCCGCCTCCCCTTTGAACGGCAGGAACTCTCTAGGCAAGAGGCAATAAGGGTATTCACCCAAATGGAGGAACCCTACAAGATGGAATTAATTAGGGATATTCAGGATGAGACCGTCTCCATTTACAAACAGGGAGATTTCGTGGACCTGTGCCGAGGCCCCCATCTACCCCACCCCGGTTTTATCCGTGCCTTTAAGATTACCCAGGTGGCTGGCGCCTACTGGCGTGGGGACGAAAAAAATCCCATGCTCCAACGCCTTTATGGTACCGCCTTCTTCACGACCAAGGAATTGAAGCAATATCTTGATGCGCTTGAGGAGGCAAAAAAAAGGGATCATCGAAAACTGGGCAAGGAACTAGAGCTCTTCACCATCACCGATCAGACCGGTCCTGGGCTGATCCTGTGGCAACCCAAGGGTGCACTGGCCAGGAAGCTCATAGAGGATTATTGGAAGGAAATGCACTACCGGCATGGGTACGAACTCCTCTACACCCCCCATATTGCCAGACTCGATCTCTGGAAGACCAGTGGACACCTGGATTTTTACCGCGAAAATATGTATTCGCCCATGGAGATCGACGAGGTCAAATATCAGCTCAAACCCATGAATTGTCCCTTCCATATCGCCATCTACAAGGTACGGAAGCGAAGCTACCGGGAGTTACCATTGCGTTGGTGTGAACTCGGCACCGTCTATCGGTATGAGAGAACCGGGGTTCTCCATGGTCTCTTGCGGGTGAGGGGCTTCACCCAGGACGATGCCCATATCTTTTGCCGCCACGACCAACTGGAAGAAGAGATTTTTCACATCCTTGATCTAAACCTTGCGGTGCTCGCGACCTTCGGCTTCAATCAATATGAGATCTATCTCTCCACGCGACCGGACAAATATGTGGGCAGCGATGAGAATTGGCAAAAATCCACCGAGGCATTAAAACTTGCCCTCGAACGTTTTGGCCTTGCCTATCAGATCGATCCGGGGGAAGGGGTATTCTACGGGCCCAAGATTGATATCAAGATCAAGGATGTTCTGGACAGATCCTGGCAATGTTCCACGATTCAAGTGGACTTCAACTTGCCGGAACGCTTCGAAATCGGTTATATTGGTGAAGACGGGCGGGTTCACCAGCCGATCATGATCCATCGAGCCCTCATGGGTTCGCTGGAACGTTTTTTCGGGATACTTATCGAACACTACGCCGGGGCCTTTCCGATTTGGCTTGCCCCGACCCAGGCTCGATTGCTGACCGTTACCGACGCTCACATCCCCTTTGGTGAAGAGATATACCAGGAGTTGCGCCAGGCCGGGGTCAGGGTGGAGAAGGACTTTCGCAATGAAAAACTGGGCTTCAAGATTAGGGAGGCCCAGGTCTTAAAAGTTCCCTATATGGTCGTCATCGGGAATGCGGAGTTGGAGGGTAAAACAATAACCGTTCGCCTTCGCAATGGAGAAAATCTGGCCCCCATGAGTGTGGCGGCCTTTGTCGAGATAGTGCGGAAGGAATGCCTTGCCGGCCGGGGAATATGACAGCCAGGGGTAACTACTCAGGTGGATAGTCTGTAGGTGTTTAGGTGGATAGGGGGGTCGTTAACAATTCGTAAGGAGGTATGAGTATTAAAGGCGGCAGCAAGCAAAAGAGTAGTACAAAAGAGACCAAGGTTCGGATAAACGAGTCGATAAACTGCACCGAGGTCAGGGTGATTGACGCCGATGGCCAGCAAGTTGGGGTGATATCAGTACGGAGTGCCTTGGCTTTGGCTCAGGGAGCGGGCCTGGATCTGGTTGAGGTATCTCCTACCGCCACCCCGCCGGTGTGCAAGATAATGGACTACGGAAAGTATCGCTATGAACAGAGCAAAAAGCTCCAGGAGGCGAAAAAGAAGCAGACCGTTATCGAGGTTAAAGAGATCAAATTCCGGCCCAAGACAGAAGAACATGATCTGAACTTCAAGATCAGGAGTATCAGAAAATTCCTGGAACAAAAAAATAAGGTAAAGGTGACCTTGAGATTCCGGGGCCGGGAAATCGTTTACGCAAGCACTCATGGCACCGAGTTGCTCGGTAAAATTGGGGAGGCTATCGCGGATATTGGTGTTATTCTCAGCCCCCCTAAGATGGAAGGCAAACAAATGGCGATGTTTCTGGGGCCCAAGGGTTGAAAAAGTACACTCTTACCGTGTAACAGAAGTCAGAAGTCAGAATTCAGAAGTCAGGAGTCAGGAGTCAGAATTTGCCCTAAACATGCCCATCTTGTCTTTACTT
>CAZDYX010000449.1:0-3045 GCA_964509775.1 uncultured Desulfobulbia bacterium
TTGTTTAGACTGTAGTCTGTTAGGACTGCGTAAAGAACGAATCAAGGATCCCAACTCCTTTTCGGTCTCTAAAAGTTTCGGCCAGTTCAAATGCTCTGAGCTTTGTGCGATCTCGCATGGTTATTCTCTCCTATCCACCTAAACACCTACAGTCTATCCACCTGAGTAGTTACGTTTGTTGACAAGAGAATTCAGAATTTAGGCGAGGTCGGATTTTACACCATTGTGCAAGTTTTGGGGATCACCTCATCTTGACAAAGTAAACACTTATACTTATCATTCCTGCGTATTTGTTAGGTCTAAGAAGTGCGGATGTGCCGACTTTATGAGATTCAGGGCTATTTGCAAGACCGCCGTACCAAAGGAGTTACTTTAAAATGGAGTACGGCCATCTGCTAAAGGTCGTGTCAAGTTGGTGAGAGGAGAAACTGGTGACTGTACAGAAAGATACCCAGGATGAATTTAGGGCGGGCGAACCGGAAGAATGCTTGCCAAACAGCCGGGAAAAGGAGGCTGATGTGGCGCAGAAGACCGATGGGTCAGGAGATATCCCTAATGGAGGCCCCAGGTCAACCGCGGAATTGGAAGGGATTATTGCCCGGAAAACAAGAGAGGCAGAGGAGAATTACGACCGGTTACTCCGCCTTGGCGCGGAGCTTGAGAATTACAAAAAACGGATCGAACGTGAAAGGACCACCCTGCTGGAATATGCGGAAGAAAATATCATGAGGGCACTCCTGCCGACCATCGATAACCTGGATCGTGCAATAACGCAAGGACAGACGGGAAACAACCTGGCTGCCCTGCTTGAAGGCGTGGAAATGACCCAAAAGGGGTTAGTGAGCACGCTGGAAAAATTCGGTCTGAAATCCATGGAAAGCATCGGGCAACCCTTTAATCCTCATTTTCATGAGGCCATGGCGATGGAGGCCAGCAAAGAAGTAGAGGCAAACAGGGTGTTGAAGGAATATGAAAAGGGGTATCTCTATAAGGAGCGTCTTGTCAGGCCGGCAAAGGTGGTTGTCTCAAAGGGAGTTGACTAAGAGTTGTTGGTGAAGTTAAGGAAATGTCGAACGGTTTAATTTTGTTGTCAGGGTTACTTTAAGGAGAACAATCATGGGAAAGATTATTGGAATAGATCTAGGAACAACAAATTCATGCGTGGCGATCATGGAGGGCGGCGATCCCAAGGTTATTGCCAATGTGGAAGGAAGCCGGACGACTCCCTCGGTGGTTGCCTTTACAGATAGCGGCGAGAGATTGGTGGGACAAGTGGCAAAAAGGCAGGCGGTAACCAATCCGACTCGTACCCTGCACGCCATAAAACGGCTTATCGGCCGCAAATTTACCGATCCCGAGGTATCGAAAAGCATCAAGGTAAGCCCTTTCCGGATCGTAGAAGGCGGTCACGGTGAGGCCGTGGTGGAGGTGGACGGAAAACGTTACACCGCACCCGAGATGTCGGCGATGGTGCTCACCAAAATGAAGCAGACCGCCGAGGAATACCTGGGAGAGACGGTAACTGAGGCGGTGATCACCGTGCCGGCCTATTTTAACGACAGCCAACGGCAGGCCACCAAGGATGCGGGAAGAATCGCGGGTCTTAATGTCCTGCGGATCATCAACGAGCCCACCGCCGCCTCTCTGGCTTATGGTCTGGATAAAAAGGGCGAGGAAAAGATTGCGGTGTTTGACCTTGGCGGCGGCACCTTTGATATCTCGATCCTGGAGATCGGGGACGGCGTCTTTGAGGTAAAATCAACCAACGGCGATACCTTCTTGGGCGGCGAGGATTTCGACATGCGGATTGTGAACTGGCTCGCCGATGAATTCCGGCGCGATCAGGGCATCGACCTCCGGAAGGACAACATGGCCCTCCAGCGCCTCAAGGAGGCGGGAGAAAAGGCCAAGATGGAGCTTTCCACCACCATGGAGACGGATATCAATCTGCCTTTTATCACTGCCGATGCCAGCGGCCCCAAACATCTGAACATCAAGCTTTCGCGGGCGAAGCTGGAAAACCTGGTCGATGATCTTATTGAACGAACGGTTGAACCCTGCCGGACGGCCCTGAAGGACTCGAATCTTTCGCCTACGGATATTGACGAGGTTATCCTGGTGGGCGGCATGACCAGAATGCCCAAGGTGCAGCAGAAGGTACGGGAGATCTTCGGCAAGGAACCCCATAAGGGCGTCAACCCCGACGAGGTGGTGGCGATCGGCGCCGCTATCCAGGGCGGGGTTTTAAAGGGGGACGTAAAGGATGTCCTGCTCCTGGATGTCACCCCACTTTCCCTGGGCATCGAGACCCTGGGCAGCGTCTTCACCAAGCTCATTGAAAAGAATACCACCATTCCCACCAGAAAGACACAGGTCTTCTCAACCGCATCAGACAACCAACCCGCGGTCTCTATCCATATTCTGCAGGGGGAGCGGGAGATGGCGACCGACAACAAGACCATCGGCCGTTTCGAATTGGCCGATATTCCTCCGGCACCGCGGGGTATCCCCCAGGTCGAGGTGACCTTTGACCTTGATGCCAACGGGATACTTAATGTCTCGGCCAAGGATCTTGGCACCGGCAAGGAGCAATCCATCCGGATCACCGCCTCGAGCGGCTTGAATGAGGCCGAGATCAAGCGCATGCAAAAGGAGGCCGAACTCCACCGCGAGGAGGACAAGAAGAGGAAGGAACTCGCGGAAACGAAAAACCAGGCCGACTCCATTATCTATGCCACGGGAAAAAGCCTGAAGGACCTGGGTGACAAGGTGGATTCCGAGACCAAGGCCAATGTGGAGCGGGAGCTTGAAAATCTGAAAAACACCTTGAAGGCCGGAGATGTTACTGCCATCAAGGCCGGGATCGAGAGCCTGACCACTGCCTCCCATAAATTGGCGGAGATCATGTATTCCCAGGCCACAAAAGGCCAAGCCGACGCCCAACAAGGCCCAGGTGCCGGACCTGGCGGCGGCGGGCCCGGACAGGCCAAAAAGGACGAAAACGTGGTGGACGCAGACTTTGAGGAGGTCAAATAGGAAGGCTTT
>CAZDYX010000450.1:0-3044 GCA_964509775.1 uncultured Desulfobulbia bacterium
TGGCGCGCCGACCGCATCGCCGCCTTCGGCGGAGCCGTGGTGCTTAACCGCCCCTGCGATAAAGACACCGCCGAGATGCTGGCCAAGAACTACCTCGAGGTGGTGTGCGCCCCGGAATTCGAGCCGGGAACCATGGAACTCCTTGGAAAGGCAAAGAATCTTCGCGTAATCCGCATAAACGGAATCGATCGCCTCCGGGACTTCGAGCAATTCCGCTTTGTCGACTTCAAAAGCCTTATCGACGGCGGCATCATCGTCCAACAATCCGCCGTCAACACCATCCGCACCCCCGCCGACCTCAAACCCGCCGTGGCCACCTGGCAAGGCAAGGAATACCGCTGCGAACGCCAACCCACCCAACGCGAACTCGACGATATGATCTTCGGCTGGGCTGTTGAGCACGGAGTTACTTCAAATTCGGTTATTTACGTGAAGGATGGTTGTACGGTGGGGATTGGTACCGGAGAACAGGATCGGGTGGGGGTAGCGGAGATTGCGGTGCATAAGGCGTATATTAAGTATGCGGATATGCTGTGCTTTGATGCTTATGGGATTGGGTATGCTGATCTTGCGATGGAAGTATTACAAAACAAACGTTCT
This sequence comes from uncultured Desulfobulbia bacterium, assembly GCA_964509775.1. Classification (GTDB taxonomy): domain Bacteria; phylum Desulfobacterota; class Desulfobulbia; order Desulfobulbales; family CAZDYX01; genus CAZDYX01. Next base: position 601 of record CAZDYX010000450.1, read on the forward strand.
CAAGAGGACAAAGATCACATCGACCGGCAGGTAAGCACAGACAAAGCCAGTCTTCCCTCATCGGTAATGATTTCGGACGCTTTCTTTCCATTCAGAGATGGGGCTGATGTAGGGATTAAGCAGGGGGCGAGTGCAATCCTCCAGGCGGGAGGTTCGCAAAGAGATTTCGAGACGATTGAAGCGTGTAACGAGGCCACCCCCCAAGTGTCCATGATGTTTACCGGGCAACGCTCATTCAAACACTAACAGCCGATTATTCCCCATTTTTCCACGAGCAGCCTACTTTCCCTTATATAGCCCAGTGCGTCATGTTAGCCCTATCAACACCCAACCTCGACAACCTTATCTTTCAACGCAAGACGGACATTCTTTCGACTGTTCTTGACAGTGAGACGGTCATCCTCAATATCAACTCAGGTGTATATAACAGCCTGAATGATGTTGGTACGCATATCTGGGAAGTACTTGCTAAGCCGATCTCTTTCGAAGAACTTAAAAAAAGTATCTTGGATAGTTATGACACAGTCGAAAAAGAATGCACAAAAGATCTTATTGCATTTTTGAACGAACTTCTTTCTGCCAATCTTGTTTTTTGTTTAAATGATAATATATAAGTTCCTTTCACTGCCTTCTTATGAAAAAACCTTTCTGTTGAACGCATATTTTTATTTACTACTTTGGAGAATCCGCCTCTCATTTCTCCCATTTAGCTCGCTACTCGACAAATGTCGGAACAGTCCTCTTACTGAGATTTCTTCGGCAAAGCTTAGGCCAATCACCTCGTTTGTACGCTTACTCAATTCGGCGAGCGCGTTCGTGCCTTGTACGACTTGTCTTTCCAAAGCTTGTGCTTCCCATATCCTTTTAAAAAAAAATGGATATCTAACAGATTTGCATATCGGTGTTTTACGAAATAGTGACAGCAATTTTTTGGCGCATGCCTGGCTCTCCTATAAAGGGCAAGTAGTTATCGGCATTCGCCCCGATCTCAACGAATATCGCGATATTTTGCCAAAGAACATTACGCATCAACCTTTTGCATGAGATTTTTTCGTTTAGTCAGCCTTCTTGATTATCATACAATAACGTTGTTATCCCACCATTTTGCAAACTAACAATCCAAAACTCTACTGGTTTTTCGATCGGATCATTAGCAGCCACATTGATCTTCCAGAACTTGTGGAAGCAAAACAATCCATTCATGCCCCAGCTCTTACCATCTTTATCCATAAAGGCGAGGTTGCCGACTATTCAACGCTCACCTGGACAAATCATTGGTATACGCCAAATAACCAACTCATCCTTTCCTCTACCAAAAGGAACGATAAATATTTCTTAAATTTTTCCAACCTTGGAATATTTCAGATTGATTGCCAGGCAATGGTCGTCGTCTGCATGATGCGTGATGGCATCCCTTTAGAGACAACACGGCACTTGCTGCTCGATCAAACCCTTCCACGGGTTTGGGCACATTTCTTCCATTTCCCTATCGTACATGCAAGTTGCATCGAACTGGACGGCATAGGCATGTGTTTTTTAGGTGATACGGGAACTGGAAAATCGACAATGGCAGCCGCTTTCTCAAGAGTTGGAGGGAGGATAATCGGCGACGATTGTCTGCTTCTTGACGTAAAAAAAGAGCGCCCTGCGTGTTGGCCAAGCTATGCTTCTCTCCGCCTGTTGCCGGACTCCTTTGATAATATACAATTTAATCCTTCCCTTTATTCAAGTCCGGTCGCTCACTATACCAATAAAACGCGAATTGCCCTCACAACCCAAACTCGACAAAAGACGGAACTCAACGTTTTCATACTTTTGCAGCCAGAGAAAAATTCTGACAACCATCATGGAGTTGCTTTTTCCCAGCCATCAAAGAGCCAGTGCTTGCAATCTCTACTCGGGCAGAGTTTTGCACTTGATCTGCATGATCATTCCTTTCTAAAAAAACAGTTCACTGCTTTTTCGAAAATTTTTCAATCCGCTCTTCCCTTTTACTCACTGCGATTTCGACGAAGCTACAGTGAATTGCCACAGGTTGTCGACAGCATCAGAGAGTTTCTCCTAGCCCAAAAACTCACTGGAAGTGCGCCATGAGTGGCATTTTTGGATTGGTTAAAACTGGCGATCTCGTCGATCGCTTCATACTCGAAGCCATGGCTGATGCCCTCGCCCATCGCGGGCCTGACGGTTATCGCCTCTGGCTGAATGGTGATGTGGGTTTCGGACATAGGATGTTACAGACTACTCCGGAAGCGCATTTGGAAACCTTGCCGTTTTACGACCCTGAAAGCCAGATTGCCATTACCTCTGACTCTCGTCTCGACAACAGAGATGAACTTATCTCGTTAGTTGGAAGAGGTAATTTCAAAAGTGAGGTCATAGCGGATAGCCTTATTATTCTTGAATCGTATAAAAAATGGGGCTGCGATTGCGTATACCATCTC
>CAZDYX010000451.1:0-3011 GCA_964509775.1 uncultured Desulfobulbia bacterium
CCAGGGACAACGAACCTATTTTGCTGATCGAGGCGAAACTGAGCGAAACCATGCCCTCGCCGGCACTCAGGAAATTCCAGACGGATCTCGATGTGCCGGCGGTTCAGTTGACTGTAGAGGGAGAAGGCTTTCGCCTGCTTTCAAACGGTCTGCAAAAGATTCTTGTCGCGCCTGCCTGGGCCTGGCTGGCAAGGCTGCCATGACCCTGTTTCCACTCCATCTTATTAACCCTTCCCAAGATTGCCCGACTTTTTGCGCACCCCCAAACCCTTTTTCCCTTGACGCCCTGCTTTTCTTCATGGTAGCTATCTATGCCCAAAAAGGCTGCTTGGGCCTGTTTTTGATCGGGAGCCGGCGGGGTTAACGCGTATTATTTCTTTCTGACCTCGCCCTTCCCGATAATAAATTCTTATCACCTTATCACCCAAAAGGACGGATTGCGCCATGGCCAAATCGATTGGAATAGATCTTGGAACGACCAACTCAGTTGTTGCTATCAAGAAAGTTTATACGGAAGTATTGAAAAACGCGGAAGGAGACCTTATCACCCCTTCCTGTGTCACGCTGAAAAAGAAGCTCATGCCCTTTTTCAAGCCTGAATTCGTCGTGGGCAAAAACGCCCTCGAATGGATGAAGCAGGACCCGGAAAACACCATTGTTGCGGTCAAGCGGCTGATGGGCCGAAGTTACAATGACGAGTATGTCCGGCGGATCATTGCCGAGCGCCGAGTACATTATCGACTCGTGCGCCATTCCCAAGGGACCGAAAACAGCCTGGCGGTAATCCTGGGAGGCAAGGAATATACCCCTGAGGAGATCTCGGCAAAGATTTTACAAAAGGTTGCCGCCGATGCGCAAAAGGCGGAGGGCGCTAAGGCGGAATATGCGGTAATCACCGTGCCTGCCTATTTTAACGACAAACAAAAATACGCCACCCGAACCGCGGCAGCCCTTGCCGGCTTGAAGGTACGCAGGCTGCTGCCCGAGCCGACTGCTGCCGCTATCTCCTTCGGGGTGGACAACGTCAAGGGAGAAGAGTCCAAAACAGTGCTGGTCTTCGATTTTGGCGGCGGCACCTTCGATCTCTCGGTTCTCACCATCAGCGGCGGTCAATTTATCGAGCAGGGCAAGGGCGGAGATATGTGGCTCGGTGGCGAGGACATCGACCACCTCCTTGCCGAATACGTTCTTGCAAAGACCGCGGCCGAGCACGAAATCGACGATATAAAAGGCCTCATTGACAAGCAGGGCGCAAAATACAGGAACCGATTTCTGGGCGAGCTCAAGGCCAAGGTCGAGCAGGCCAAGATTCGGCTCAGCGACGAGCAAAGCGCCTATGTCGAAATCCTGGGGGCGCTTAAGGACAGCGACGGCGACAATATCGATGTCGATGTGGAGCTCACCCGCGAAAAATTCCACGAGCTCATCGCCGGGATGGTGGATAATATCGTTCGTCTTACCCGCAAGCTGATCGAGGACATCCACTTTACCCCGGATCTGATCGACAATGTCCTTATGGTAGGCGGCAGTTCCCGCATTCCTTTGCTGATCGAGGCGATGAAGCGCGAGTTCGGGGCCGAAAAGGTTCTGCTCCACGAACGGCCCATGCTCGCCATCGCGGAAGGCGCGGCCATTTTAAGCCATCGTTTGGCCGAGGCATACGAATGCCCCAAGTGCGGGATTTCGGTCGGTCAGTCCGACACCCGGTGCAAGACTTGCGGATTTGATCTGGAGAAATACACGGTCGAGGAAGGCCTCTTTGATATCGTCCACTCTGCGGCTCATGACTACTACATTTACCTTGAGAACCATGACAAGTACCTGTTCATCGAGAAAAACACCCCGCTGCCCTGTGAGCGGACCGAGGTGTTTAAACTCGTGCATCCCGAGCAGAAATTGGTCCATATGAAGTTTGCAAACGTGGTCAACGATGTCGAGGAGTCGATCGGCGACCTGTGGCTCGGTATCGATTTGGATGAGGACAAAGATGAGGACAAAGAGGAAGCGGAAGAGAAAAAGGCCGAGCCGTTGCAGGTGGCAATCACCCTGCGCATCGACGAAAATAACTTGATCGAGGTCGAAGCCAAATTGCAGGAACGTCCGGAAATCTCCCTTTCAAAAACGCTGTCAAGAGGCAAGGCGGACGAAAAGATTTTCCGCAGCCTCGAAGACCTCATCGATGAGGCAAACCGGACGCAATACAACTCCTTCATCATGACCGATATGCTCTACCGCGCCCTTTCCATTATCAAGGACGCCCATGAGGTGATCGATCCGACAACCGACGAACTCGATGAACTTGTCTATAACCGGGCGACAATAAAGATCGAAAAGGCGCGGCGAATGGCAGCCGAGGACCAAGGGAGCAAGGCAACCATCTATTATGCCCAAACAGTGCTCCACGACTACGGTTTTGCGCTTGCGCCGGACAAACAGGAAAAGATCGGAAGGCGCGTCGCTAACCTTGAAAAGATGGATGAATACGGCACCTATGAGGAGAACATCCAGGCGCTCGATGCCTTGCAGAAGGAATTGAAGGATCTTGGCCTGGTGGGATTTCTAATGGAAATCCAGAAGGCTGCTGATTATAGCGCGACAACAGAGCCTGCGAAATCGGTAAAATTTATCCGGGCTCTCAAAGATATCATGACCGCGGTTTCCAAAGAAGATAAGGATAAAATTTCCAGAATTCTCGATGAGATCATGCCGCAGGCATTAGTGGTCGTTCGGGCCAATGAGGCCGACTCCGCCACGATCCATAAAGATATCAGCAGATAGTAACTACTTAGGTGGATAGTCTGTAGGTGTTTAGCCTAAAAATAGAATTCAGGAGTCAGAATTCGCTCTGAACATGCCCAGATTGTCTTTACTTCCGTATTCTGACTCCTGAATTCTGAATTCTGAATAGGGGGGAATAACCATGCGAGATCACTCAAAGCTCAGGGCATTTGAACTGACCTAACAGACTACAGTCTAAACAACCTGAGTAATTACAGGAGATAACTACTTAG
>CAZDYX010000452.1:0-2995 GCA_964509775.1 uncultured Desulfobulbia bacterium
TTAACAAGTTGACCCCCGTGGGGGGCGATCAGGTGTCCCATACCAATCCTTATTTCTTGTTGATTGTAAGTCGCGTCCGCTCCCGGATCACGAGCTTGATCGGGGAACTCGTCAGGCCCAGCCCTTTTCGGAAGCTGTTGACGAGATAGCGGTGATAGGAAAAATGAATACCGTCGGGGTAATTGGCAAAAATGGCAAAGGTCGGTGGCCGGGTACCCACCTGGGTGGTGTAGTAGAGACGGATCCTCTTTCCTTGATAGAGTGGGGGAGAATGGCCATCCACTGCCTTGCGCAGTATTCTGTTTAAGGGGCCGGTGCCAAACTCTTGGCAATATTGGCTATACATGGTCTCCAGTTCCGGAAAAATCTTGTTTATTCCCAAACGGGTCCGCGCGGAAACCGGAAGATGAGGGGCATACTCAACGAAACGGGTGTTTCTTTCGAGTTCATCAATAAGATGGCGTTGCTGTTTGGGGTTATCGCGCACGAGGTCCCACTTGTTAAAAAGGATCATACAGGCGAGCCCGCGCTCCAGCCCATAGCCGATGATCTTGGTGTCCTGCTCGGTTAGCCCTTCCTCGGCATCAAGGAGGATCAGGGCCAGATCACTGCGCTCCATCGCGGAGAGGGCCTTGATGATACTGAATTTTTCCAGTTTTTCCCGGACCTTTCCCTTGCGCCTGATCCCGGCCGTATCGATCAGGAGGTAATTGCGGTCGTTCCGGGAAATCAGGGTATCCACCGAATCCCGGGTGGTGCCGGGGAGTTCCGAGACCACCATCCGATTTTTGCCCGCAAGGCAATTGACAAGGGAGGATTTCCCCACATTGGGCCGGCCCACGCAGGCGATCCGGATGGTCTCCTCCGGTAGCCCCGGGTCTGTTGTAGGCAGAGATGGTAACCCCGACACCAGGGCATCCATGAAGGTGTTGATCCCGTAGCCGTGTTCAGCGGATAGGGGCCATAATTTTTCAAGACCCAGTTCATAAAACTGGGCCAGGCGGATCTCCTCGTCCTTGGGCCCGTCCAGCTTGTTCACCACGCACCAGAGGGGTTTTGCTCCCTTGCGCAGGAGATCAAGGATATGATAATCCTCGGCGGTCATCCCTTCCCTGCCGTCCAGAATAAAGACCACAATATCCGCCTCTTCCACGGCCTGCATGGTCTGTTCTCGCACCAATCCGGACATCTGCTCTTCGTCTGACGTAAGCTCGATGCCGCCGGTATCAATCAGCATGATCCGTTGTTCATCCCAAACCATGATTTCATAGTGCCGGTCACGGGTCACCCCCGGGGTGGAATCGACAATGGCCTTCCGCTGCCGGGTCAAGCGGTTAAACAAGGTGGATTTGCCTACATTCGGTCGGCCCACTAGGGCCACAATCGGGGTTTTTTCATTTCGTTTGTTTGACATCCCTTAAGAATAGCATCGGCCATCCACGGTAACAAGGGAAAAACAGGGCATTGGGATTATCCGGCTCTTTTAATGACGATCAGGCATTGTCGCTCCTGAGCTGGTCATCAATCTGTGGGAAGTTTTTGACAGGGAGTTGGTGGAGGAATAAGATTGGGACGAAGTATCCCGGTCCTTTACGGTTCGGTGGCAGGGATAAAAAAGGCAGGGTCACGATAATGACCCTGCCATGAAGAATAAAGGAGGTGGTTTTATTTTTTCTTAAATCGCCTCGCAGCCCCGGCAAGTCCAATGAGACCAGTGCCGAAAAGAAGCATGGTGGCGGGCTCGGGGACAGGAGGGGTATTAATCTTTTCATAAACAACATCGTTGGCGCAGTTAACCGCCCATCCTATCGTGATATATTGCCCCATTCCGGAAGGAACCGCCAAACCATAATTTTGCAGGGTGGTGAAGTCAAAATATGGCGACGCCCCCCAGCCGGAAAAGTTTACTGTGCCAATCTTTATAGCTTGATCATTGGGATCGTCAACAAAAGGTATCTTAGCCGCGACCGGATGATCATCCCTGATAACATACCCGGACCAATTCCATTTATATGTACCTGTATTGCCTGACGAATTATCCTTGCCGGAAAGGATATAGTCTGTCTGGGTTATTAAGTTGCTTTTTTGACTATTTAGGGGAATATTTGCTGAATATATATTGTAACTACCGTTAGATGGCCAAGAAACGTTTTCCCGCGACCAAGTCCAATTAGTAATATCAATCACATATTCCCAATCAGAATCATTGTCGGTGCTAATAAAAAGATCTCCCGGCGTCAATAACGAATCGTTCCAACGGTCAACGGTAAAAGCCAGCTTTTTAAGGAGGCCACCATCAAATGTAGCGGTTCCTCCATTCATTGTTGGAATAAAATTCGGATCACCAATGGAATCCAAATTATTGTCTACGTATCCATAGCTCGTGCTATTATTATCCCATCCAGGCCAATAATTTACCGAATCACCGAAGGTGACATTGACAGGAGTTGCACCGACCCCTGGGGCAAGCATCATCCCGTAACAAAGTAACATTATCGACATTTTTAAAAATTTATTCATGTTGCCTCCTTTGTGTTTTTTTATATTTTCCAACTTGTTTGAAACTTCACATAACCTTTTGATTGAATATTATTAGCAATTGCCATGCCAATAATTAAAAATTTTTAATTATAAAAATTTTTAATAAATTTCAACAAGATAGCATTATAGGATCTGGTGAAATTTTTCTAAATTTTGTTTATTTTCCGGAAATGCGAAAAATAAAATCCGGAAATGCGGAAAGGGGTGAATTAGCAACTACACGCGACAGTATTATTTGGTCTCGATCACCTTGTGAAAGAGGCTGGCATTTCGGGCATCATGCTGTTCAAGCCGGTCAAAACCAATCTCATCGATGAGCAGCAATTCCGGGGAAAGAAAGAGCTTGAGTTTTTGCTCGAGGGTATTGTCAGCGAGGCTGGCCAAACTTCTCCATGGATGATCAGACGTTTCCAGCCGATTTCAGGACCACTTAGCCGAGGCGATTTCGAGACCA